>JADHQW010000035.1 GCA_016777705.1 Alphaproteobacteria bacterium
ATTATATTTTTCTTTGTGTTAATTTTAGGTTTAATTATTTTAATGTTTTTATAAATCAAAAAATTTTTAATAAAACTTGGCATTGTTCCTTTCAAAATGTTATTAAAATTATTTAAGTTTTTTGGGACAACGACTTATGAAAATACTTGCTTGTAACTCAAATATAAACTTGGCTGAAAGTATCGCTAAAACACTGAACACTCAACTTGTAAAAGCCGAAGTTAAAAGATTTTCTGACATGGAAGTTTTTGTTGAAGTTCAAGAAAACGTAAGAGGTGAAGATATGTTTATAATACAATCTACATCTTACCCAGCGAATGATAATTTAATGGAGTTACTTGTATCCTTAGATGCGCTTAGAAGAGCTAGTGCAAAAAGAATAACAGCTGTGATTCCTTATTATGGTTACGCAAGACAAGATAGAAAATCAGGGCCAAGGACACCCATTTCTGCAAAGCTAGTAGCAAACCTAATAACTAAAGCAGGTGCTGATAGAATATTAACTATGGATTTGCACGCTGGACAAATACAAGGTTTTTTTGATATTCCTACAGATAATCTATTTGCCGCACCAGTATTTATTAAAAATATAGAAGAGCGATACAAAGATAAACCAGTGGTAGTTGTTTCTCCAGATGTTGGTGGTGTTGTAAGGGCCAGAGCAATTGCCAGACGAATTAATGCTAATTTGGCAATCATAGACAAAAGGAGAGAAAAAGCGGGATCTTCTGAGGTAATGAATATTATTGGGGATGTATCAAATCATCATTGTATCTTAGTTGATGACATAATCGACTCAGGAGGCACATTATGCAACGCTGCAAAAGCTTTAATGGGTGTTGGGGCAATCAGCGTTGATGCTTACGTGACTCACGGAGTATTATCAGGCTCTGCTGTTAGCAAAATTAGTAACTCTCCACTGAGTACATTAGTTACTACAAATTCTATTACCGCAACTGAAGCTGTTAAAATGTCAGATAGTATTAAACAAATCTCAATTGCCCCTATTATAGGCGAAGCTATTCGTCGTGTTCACATGGAACAATCCGTTTCAAGTCTTTTTGAGTAATTTTTATATAAATTGCTTTATATTTTTGAAATATAAGGTTATGTATGCATTATTGTTTGCACCCCTGGAGGCAAAGAATTATTCAAAGGAGAAAATTAGATGGAAACTATAGATATTAAAGCCGAAGCTCGAAGTCAGGTTGGTAAGGGGTCTGCCAGAGCTGCAAGACGTGCTGGATTAGTCCCAGCAGTTATTTACGGCAACAAAGAAACTGCTGTATCTGTAACTTTAGACGCTAATCAATGGCGTCAACTTATGCATAAACCTGGTATTTTTAGTCAACTTATAAACATTAACGTTAATAATGAAACACATTTTGTTTTACCTCGTGATATCCAACAACATCCAGTTTCTGAAGAAGCTATACATGTTGATTTTTTAAGAGTTACCAAAAACGCGACTGTTGCTGTTGGTATCGCCGTAGAATTCTTAAATGAAGATAAATGTACAGGATTAAAACTAGGAGGTGTACTAAATATAGTAAGATCTAAAGTTGAGCTGAACTGCCCTGCAATTTCAATACCTGAAAAATTAACAGTAGATTTAGAAGGTTTAAATGTAGGTCATACTATCCATATTAGTTCAATTGAACTCCCTGAAGGCTGCACACCAACCATTACAGACAGGGATTTTACTGTCGCTACTATTGCTGCACCAAGAGGTGGATTGGACGATGCTGATGAAACTGAAGATACAGAAGAAGTTTCTGAAGAAACAGAAGAAGGCAAAAGTGATAGTTAGTAATAACTATCACTCTAAGTATAGTGAGTTATAATTTTAAAAATGTTTCTCTTAGTTGGTTTAGGAAATCCTGGTTCGGGTTATAGAAACAATAGACATAATATAGGGTTTAAAGTTTTAGAAAACTTAGAAAAACTTTATAATCTTCCTAAATTTACTAAAAAATTTAAATCTGAATATACAAAGTTTTCATTAAATGGAAATGTAGTTTATTTATTGAAACCTACAACATACATGAATAATTCGGGAATAGCTGTTAAAGAAATTATGGAATTTTATAACATAGATATTCAAAATATTTATGTTATTCATGATGAAATTGATCTTGATTGCGGTCAGATTAAGATTAAAAATGGTGGAGGCCATAACGGTCATAATGGCCTTAAAAGCATAGATCAATCTATTGGTAAGGGATATAATAGGGTAAGAATTGGAGTGTCACGACCATCAAGATTATATGAAAAAAATATTAATGAAAATATATCAAGGTGGGTGCTGTCAGATTTCACTTCAGAGGATAGTGTAACATGGCTTGATGATACCATTAAAAAAACAATAAAAGATATCTCACTTTTAATTGAAGGTAATACAAGTGAAAAAAAATAGTAACTTAGGATTTTATTATGGGGTTTAAATGCGGAATAGTTGGGTTGCCGAATGTTGGAAAGTCAACTTTGTTTAACGCACTAACAGAAACAGCTTCCGCTGAAGCTGCTAACTATCCTTTTTGTACTATTGAACCAAATACAGGTATAGTTTCAGTTCCTGATAAAAGATTAATTGAACTTTCAAACCTTGCAAAATCACAAAAAATTATCCCTGCCCAAATGCAATTTGTTGACATCGCTGGGCTAGTGAGCGGAGCAAGTAAAGGAGAAGGATTAGGGAATAAATTCCTGTCTCACATAAGAGAAGTTGATGCAATAATTCATGTATTAAGATGCTTTGAGGATCCTGATATTACACATGTTGAAAATAATATAAATCCTCTAAGGGATGCTGAAATTATTGAAACAGAATTAATGTTAGCTGATATAGAAAGTTTAGATCGTCAAATACAAAACTTAACTAAAAAAGCTAAGACAAATGACCAAGAAGCTAAGAGTGACTTACTTTTAATGAATGAATTGTATACTCTTTTATCAGAAGGCAAACCTATACGCTTAGGTAATTTTACTGATGAGAAAATCAAACAATATAAAAGTTTTAACTTATTAACATCCAAACCTATATTATACGTATGTAATGTTGATGAAAATGATGCTGCTTCTGGAAATGGTTTTACTAAAAACATATATGAAAAAGCTAAGAATGAAAATTGTGAAGCAGTAATAATTTCTGGTTCTATAGAAGCCGAAATTGCTTTACTTGAGTACAATGAAAAAACTGATTTTCTTAGAGATTTAAATTTAGAAGAGTCAGGCTTGTCAAGATTAATAAAGGCTGGGTTTTCACTTCTTGATTTAATTACATTTTTTACAATAGGGCCTAAAGAAGCCAGAGCATGGACCTTAAAAAAAAATTCTACAGCACCTAGAGCTGCTGGGGTAATTCATACAGATTTTGAAAAAGGATTTATAAGAGCAGAAACAATATCTTGCGATGACTATTTAAAATATAAAAGTGAGCAAGCTGCTAAGGATGCTGGACGAGTTAGAATTGAAGGTGCAGACTATTTAGTAAAAGATGGAGATGTTTTTCACTTTAGATTTAATGTTTAAATATTTGGAACTTTAATATGAATAGTGTTCTTGAATTAACTGCTAGAGATAATCATAAATTTGCAGCATATTTAGCTCAACCTAAAGAAAAACCAAGAGCAGGACTTGTTATATTACAAGAGATATTTGGTGTAAATAATCATATCCGAGAGGTAACTGATCTCTTTGCTAAAAAAGGGTATCTTGCAATAGCACCCTCATTATTTGATCGAAAAGAAAGAAATGTTGAACTTTCATATGATGAACAAGGGGTATTAAAAGGTAGAAAATTAAAAGATTTATGTAATGAAGAAGCACTTAAAGACATTGAAGCATCTATATCTTTAGTTTCGTCTGCAGGTAAAGTAGGAGTAGTTGGATATTGTTGGGGAGGTTCTCTTGCTTGGAGAATAGCTAATCAATCTAATGAATTATCTGGATGTGTGTCTTATTATGGTGGAGATATACCAAAATTAAAACATTGTAATCCTAAGTGTAATTTTTTGTCTCATTTTGGAGAATTAGATCAAAGTATACCAATAGAAGATGTTAAAAGTTTTAAACAATTTAAACCAGAAGTTGAAATTTTTACTTATCCTGCACATCATGGTTTCAACTGCAATCATAGAAAACAATATAATGAAGTCAGCGCAAGAGTTGCACTAGATAGAACAATCAAGTTTTTTGAAAATAACCTTGATTAAACATGCCTATTTTTAATAGGAGCCCATATTTTCTTCATAGCAAAATATGACAACAGGGTTAATACTAACAAAAATAAAATTACAGCTATACCAGTCTGTTTTCTTTCCTCTAACTCTGGTTCAGATGCCCAAGCTAAAAAAGCAGTTACATCTTTTGCCATTTGTTCTGGAGTTGCTTTTGTTCCATCAGCATAAGTCACCCCATCTTCATATAATGGTTGAGGCATACCTATTAAATTACCTGAGTAATATTTATTGTAATACATTCCGTCAGGAACTTTTTTTTCTGAAGGAGCATCAACATACCCAGTTAAAAGGGCATGTAAATAATTTGCCCCGTCTGATCTTGCTTTAACAATTAATGATAAATCTGGAGGATAGGCACCACCATTAGCGGCTCTAGCAGATTGCTGATTAGGGTAAGGGGAGACAAACTTATCACTAGGTCTTGCCGCCCTCTCAATAACTTCACCTTCATCATCAATAGTATTTACAGTATTTTCTGCAGCGAAGGCTTTAATCTCATTATCGTTGTATCCTATAGCTTTTAAATTTCTGTAAGCAAGTAATCTTAGTCCATGACAGCTTGAGCAAACTTCTTTGTAAACTTGAAGACCTCTTTGTTGAGAGGCTCTGTCAAATGTTCCCGTAATACCTGAAAAAGTCCATTCTTTTTGGGGATATGAAATTTTATCTCCAGCTGCAAATGAAAAATTAGTAATAAGAAAAACGGATATAAAAGTCGAAATATAAATCAAACATACTTTAACTTTCTTAATAGACTTTAAAAACATTTACTTTTTCTCCCTGGTCGCAAATGCTGAAGCTGTAGCAGCACCACTTAAGACCGGTTCTGAAATTGATATTGGAAGAGGTTTAGTTTTTTCAATATATGGCAATAGAGGAAAAAGAACTAAAAAGTGAAAGAAGTAATAAGCGGTGGCAATTCTTGATAGAATTACGTATATGCCCTCGGCAGGCATAGCGCCCAAATACCCTAATAAAATACAGTCTGCGACTAAAACCCAGAAAAATATTTTGAAAATTGGTCTAAACTGTGATGATCTCACTGGCGACCTATCTAACCAAGGTAGAATAAATAATACCGCTATGGCACCAAACATAAATAAAACTCCACCAAGTTTATCTGGGATGGCTCTTAAAATCGCATAAAAAGGAAGAAAATACCATTCAGGAACAATGTGTGCTGGAGTAACCATTGGATTGGCTTCTATGTAATTATCGGGATGACCCATAAAATTTGGAAAGAAAAAAACCGCTGCTGCAAAAAAAGTTAAAAACACACCTAAACCAAACAGATCCTTTATAGTATAATATGGACTAAACGGTATTGTGTCTTGGGTGCCCTTGACATCTATCCCTATTGGATTATTTGAACCAAATCTATGAAGAGCTATTAAATGTAGAATAACAACACCAACTATAACAAATGGTAAAACAAAATGAAGAGAAAAAAATCTATTCAATGTTGAATTATCTACTGAGAAACCGCCCCATAACCATGTAACTATACTTTCTCCAACAACCGGTATTGCAGAAAACAAGTTAGTAATGACTGTGGCTCCCCAAAAACTCATTTGACCCCACGGAAGAACATATCCCATAAAAGCTGTTGCCATCATTAACAAAAGAATTAGTACTCCCAATATCCATAATAGTTCTCTTGGTGCTTTATATGAACCATAATAGAGACCTCTGAATATATGAATAAAAACTACAATAAAGAAAAAACTAGCTCCATTCATATGAATGTATCTTATCAACCAACCGTGATTTACATCACGCATAATTCTTTCAACTGAATCAAAGGCATAATCGACATGAGCTGTATAGTTCATTGATAAAACAATACCAGTTATAATCATTGTTACTAAGGCTATTCCAGCAAGTGAACCAAAATTCCAAAAATAATTTAAATTCTTCGGCGTAGGATAGTGATTTAATTCATGATCCATAAAAGTAAAAATTGGAAGTCTGTAGTCAATCCATTTAACTACCGGGTTCTTAAACTTAGGCTTCGACATTCATAGCTCCTGAAAACAACAAAAAATAATACATTATTCTATCCAATTCTGATGAGTGTATCAGATAAAAACTTATAAGACGGGACTTCTAAGTTAGTAGGCGCTGGGCCTTTTCTGATTCTACCTGAGTGGTCATAATGAGATCCATGACATGGGCAAAACCAACCTCCATATTGTCCTTTAATATCTCCAGTTTTCTGCCCTAAAGGTACGCATCCTAAATGTGTACAAACACCAACCAAAACAATATATTTCTCATTAGCTACACGATCAGCATCAGCTTGAGGGTCTCTCATATCATCAATTAAAACTTCTTTAGCTTGTTTTATTTCATCTGGAGTTCTATGACGAACAAAAACAGGTTTACCTCTCCATTTGACAGTAATTGATTGACCTTCTTCCAAAGATGATAAATCAATTTCTGTAGAGGCAAGAGCCAAAGTGTCAGCAGCAGGGTTCATCTGATCAATTAATGGCCATACAAAAGATGCCGCTCCAACTCCAGCTAATGCGTAAGTAGACACAACAAGAAAATCTCTTTTACTATCATCTTTTTCATTTATTGGATTAGATTTTTTAGACATTTTTTTCCTCGAGATATTATATTATCTATATAAACCTGGTTGACTAAAATTTCTAGTCTTTTTCAGTGTAAATTTTATTTTTTTTAGAGAAAAGAAAATAAATTAGAACTTTTTAAACTTATTTTTTAGAATGGAATTAAATCCAACTAACTTTGGGAGGCAAACTCATCAGAACTGCTTCAGTATTTCCTCCAGTTTTTAGTCCAAAGATTGTACCCCTATCATATAATAAATTAAATTCAACATATCTGCCTCTCCTGACGAGTTGCTCCTCTCTATCATT
Source organism: Alphaproteobacteria bacterium (assembly GCA_016777705.1). Lineage (GTDB taxonomy): Bacteria > Pseudomonadota > Alphaproteobacteria > Puniceispirillales > Marisalimonadaceae > Marisalimonas. Next base: position 7,127 of record JADHQW010000035.1, read on the forward strand.
TTGAGAAAATTTATGTTCAATTCTACTTTTAATGATTTCTAGGTAAGAGGATAAGAAAGTCTTCCCAATATCTTGAACAAAGGAAAAATCGTCATTCCAATTATTACTATTTAAATAATCAAAAAAAATACCTCCAATACCTCTTGCTTCTTGTCTATGAGGCAAATAAAAGTATTCATCACACCAATTTTTAAAATTAGGATAATAATTTGAGTTGTATTTATCACAACTTGATTTAAAATTTTTATGAAATAATTTGGATGCTTTTTTATCTTCAAAAATTGGTGTTAAATCTCCTCCTCCTCCAAACCAAATCTTTTTTTTATCTCCTTCACCTGTAACTAATAATCGCGTATTCATGTGTGCGGCTGGTACAAATGGATTACACATGTGTGATACAACTGATATACCTGATGCCCAGAATTTTCCATTTTCTTCAGCACCGGGTATTTGGCCTCGAAATTCTTTAGAAAATTCTCCATGAACAGTGGATATATTCACTCCAACTTTTTCAAAAACATTACCCTTCATAACTGAAATAGTGCCTCCGCCTCCACCATTTCTTTCCCATTTCTTTTTATTAAAATTTATATTTTTCTTTTTACTTGATCGATTGTTTTCAATTTTTTCAAAAGATGCGCATATTTCATCTCTAAGATTTGCAAACCAATCGGCAGCTATCTTTTTTTTGTTATCTAGCAACTGAATATTGTCTAAGCATTTTTGTTTTTTTAATGTTTTTAACATTTCTGTTTTAATTGTCATGTTCTATCATTGCCATCTTGCATTGTTTTTAAAAAAATTATGATTTGATTAGAAGAACTTTCAAAATCTTTATTAACCCAAAATTGTTCTGCTATCTTAATTAATTGATTAATTTTAATATAGTCATACTTCTTATAAATTTCTTCAAGTTTACGTCTATTAATAGGGATTTTTGGCCAATTCATTTTACATAAATCTATTTCATCAATTTGATTTAAAGGAATTATATGAAATAAAGCTAACTTGTACCAATTAAACGGTATTTTATCATTTTTAAAAAAAGTTGTATTATTTGGATAAATACTACATCTCATCTTCCATATAAATTTTAGTATATATATTTTTTTATCTTTTACATTTTTAGTCTCAAATATTTTTTGATTATACAATTTAGAAAATTTTAATAAAGAAAATACAAATTTATTAAAAGTGACTTTTTTTGTATTTAATTCAAATCTTTGAATAATGCTTTCAAGTTTATCTAAACCATATAAGAGAGGTAAAAAGACAGAAATTAAATCTAGTTTTTCTTCATTTATTATATTCATTGCAAAAGATTTGATATAGTTAATAGTTGAAAAATTTTTTGTTTTAAAACCTTCTTGAATTTCGCTTTTCTTATTTAATAAAATATGTCTATCTATTTTTAATTCTGACATAACAGACAAACTAATATTAAAGTTTTCAACCATAAATATTTTTGTAAACTCATCTTTCATTCTTTTATTCGATAAAGTGCTAATATTATAAAGTTTTGACGAAATTTTGTTTTTTAAATGATACGAAATATTTTTATTTGGGAATGCAGCAAAAAATCTGCAGAACCTAAGAACTCTTAGATAATCTTCTTCAATTCTCTTGATAGGATCACCAATAAATTTTAACTCTTTATTTTTAATATCCTTTAACCCTCCAAGAGGATCTATTAAATCTCCTTTTTCGTTTAAATATAACGCATTCACTGTAAAGTCTCTTCTTAAAGAATCTTGATGCAAGCTATCTGCAGAGCTTACATATGCTTGTCTTCCAAATGTGATTAAATCTTTTCTAAAACTAGTAATTTGATATTCATTATTACCCAGTATTATAGTAATAGTTTTATATTGAATGTTTTTCTGATAAATTTTTATTTTTTTTTTTAATATTTTTTTTGCAAATAAATTTATATCCATACTTGTAACAAAATCTATATCGCTTACTTCAGTATTACAAAAATAATCTCGAATTGCACCACCAACAATCCATATTTTAGCATCTATACCTTTTGCTAAATTAAAAATAGTTTGAATATTTTTATCTTTTAGAAAGAAACTAGTTATATATTGTTTTATAATAAGTAAATCCTTAATTTTCTAATTAGAAAAACTACCATCCTTTATTTTTCCATCAACAATTGATGGAGGATTATAGAGATAACTTGGATCAACGGCGTTACCCTCAAGATATAAAAATGAAATTAAAATAAAGATGCAAAACCCAAGAAGGCTTACTAAAGAAGATATAAAAACTGAATTAGTTTTCGTAAGTCTTTGTAAAATATATTTTGTTAAAAAATAAAGACCTATTGAAAATAGTATAGCAAGAAAAATAATTAGATATCGTCGCATGGTGGATACTCCCTTAGGCCTAACCCAGCTGATAAAGTGACTAAAACTCTAGCAGTTAAACCCCAAATATTTTCATTCTCGTAGTTTATCCTCCAAGTCATTGACATGCTAGACTTAATTGGAGGTTTTTCTCTAATGTGATAATCAGGCAACAATAATTGCTGTGATTTTGGTGTAAATATTTTTCTGACCTCTTCAACGTTTGGCTTTATTGAATTTTTCCAATTTGATAATTCCTTCATCATAGCGATATAAGGAGTAACCACGTAACCAGTTCCAGTATAAAATTTTGGAAAATTACCAATTATATCATAATTTTCTTTCGAAAGACTTATTTCTTCTTCAGTTTCCCTGACAGCAGTTTCTAATAAAGTTTTGTCCTCATTTTCTTTTTTTCCTCCTGGAAAAGCAATCTGTCCAGCATGCTGTCTTAAATTATTTTTTCTCTGAGTCAATAAAATGTAACTCTCGTCTTTGTCATAATTATTTATAAAAATCACTAGTATACTTGCCTCAGAATACCCTGAAATTGGCCGATTAGTATCTCCTGCATCTCTTACATTTTGTATACAATCTAAAAGGTTATTTTTTGATATTAAATTTACCATTAACTTTGCTCTAAATAATTATTTTTAAATTATAAATAATGTACTATCATAATCAAACAAACAATTATGAAAATTTAATGTATATTTACCTTCCAATAGCTGAACAACCAATTCATTCCTTAGTGATAATAGTAGTGGGATTAATCATTGGTTTTATCATGGGTTTAGTGGGAGTAGGTGGAGGTTTCTTGTTAACCCCTATTATGATGTTTCTTGGAATCCCGCCACCTGTTGCAGTTGCATCTGTTGCTAATCAATTAGTAGCTCCATCAGTTTCTGGGGTTTTATCTCACTGGAAAAGAGGTAATGTTGATTTTAAGATGGGGACTGTTTTACTTTTGGGGGGAGTTTTGGGCTCGTCCATAGGAGTTATTTTATTTAATTTTTTAGACAAAATAGGTCAATTAGATTTGGTCATAAAGTTATCTTATGTCATTTTTTTATCTTTGATAGGAAGTATGATGTTCTCTGAATCATTAAGGTTGATTTTGAGAAAGAGAAAAGGAAAAATCTCAAGAGGCAAACTTCATCAGCATAATTGGCTTCATGGATTACCATTTAAAACTAGATTTAGAAAATCAAAACTATATATTTCTGTTTTACTCCCTATTTTAATAGGCGTAATTGTTGGAGTGTTAGCGGCTATAATGGGGATTGGTGGTGGGTTTATTATTGTACCTGCAATGATATATCTTTTAGGGATGCCAACGTCTTTAGTTGTTGGCACGTCGCTGTTTCAGATAATATTTGTTGCTGCCAATACTACAGTTCTTCAAGCATCACAAAATCAAACAGTCGACATAGTCTTAGCTACTTTATTATTATTAGGTTCTGTAGCTGGAGTACAAATTGGAGCAAAATTTACAAATGTACTCAAGGGTGAACATCTAAGACTTATACTCTCAACAATTATTATTTTAGTAAGTTTGAAAATTTTTACTGAATTAATAACCATTCCATCTGATCTTTTTTCTATTGTTATTAGAAGGTAGTTAAAAATGAAGTTTTATTTACTAATTCATATTTTATTTTGTTTAATTATATTATCTTTTAACGTTAAAGCTCAAAACCAAATAGTAGCAGATCTTTCTCAAGAAAATGTTGAAATTTCTACGGATTTTCTTGGAGCTAAAATTCTTTTATTTGGAGCTTATGACGGCCGAAAAGGTGACGATATCATAGTTGTTGTAACTGGACCCAAAGGTCTTGCAACTATCCAAAAAAAAGGAAATATTTTAGGAGTTTGGGTAAATACTAAAAAGGTTAATTATATTAATGCACCAAAATATTTAAGTATTTCTTCAAATAGAGATATTGATAAAATTTTAAATCAAAAGACTCAAAAAATTTCAGAAATTGGTTTAAATAATTTAAATGTCAGAATTCAGCCTGGTAAGCCAATAAATAACGAACAAGAATGGAGAGAGGCTCTCACTAGAAACATGCTTAAGTCTAAATTATGGAGTGTAAATGAAAATTCAGTGTCTCTAATAAAGAATTCACTATTTAGATCTTATTTGTCACTGCCTTCGAATGTTACAACTGGTAAGTTTGAAGTGAAAATATTACATTACCGAAATAGTAAACTTATTTCAAAAGAAACTAGCAATATTAACGTGTCAAAATCAGGTTTCAGTGCTGAAATTTATAACATAGCCCAAAATTATTCAACATTATATGGAATTTTAGCAGTTCTATTGGCTGTTTTCATTGGTTGGGGCACTAATTTAGTATTCAGAAAAGTTTAAAGAGGACATAATGAATAACAAAAGAACCGTTAAACCAAAGGCTTTAAAACCGAGCAATAGGTTATTTTTAGTTGTTGCTGATGATAGTAAAGAATTACATCAAGCTTTATATTACGCAGCAAGACGTGCGGCCACGGCTGGAGGTGAAATCGCATTATTTAGATGTATTGAGCCTGTTGAAGGTCAATTATGGGGTGGGGTTTCAGAAATTATGGAAGCTGAAACTGAACAAGCCAGTAAGATTTTACTTGAAGAGCTAAGTAATTATTGTGAAAAATTAGGCGCTCCTAAGCCAAGAACATTTGTTAGGAAAGGCACTGTTCATGAAGAGTTGTTCAATTTAATTGACAATGAAGAATCAATTAGAGTACTTGTTTTAGGCGTATCTACAGAACACGGAAACCCCGGTCCATTAATTAACTATATTATAAATAAAGGAAGCAATGAATGTAGAGTTCCTATAACTATAGTTCCAGGAAACTTGTCTGATGAACAGATTGATGCACTCATATAAAAAAAATATTGATTTTAATTACAGTAACTTTATATCTAGTCATTAATAATCAAATGAAAGTATTCGTATGTTTAAAAATTTATTAATTATAGTTCTAGGGGTAATGTGTGTAACAATGGCTAAACCAGTTAAAAAAGCATCAGCAAGTACAAGTAAGTTTATAACAATTGAAACATCTCAAGGTAAAGTTGTTATAGAAACATTGCCTAAAATTGCACCAAATCACGTTAAAAGAATTAAAGAATTAGTTAAGGATAAATTCTACGATGGAATAATATTCCATAGAGTTATAGAAGGATTCATGGCTCAGACTGGTGACCCTGACGGAGTTGGAACAGGTGGGTCTGGTAAGAATTTAAAAGCTGAATTTTCAGACTATGAGTATAAATACGGAACAGTGGGAATGGCTAGATCCATGAACCCTGATAGCGGTGACAGTCAATTTTTTATATGTTTTGACGGTTGCAGCCATCTTACTGGTCAATATACCGTTTGGGGACAAGTTGTATCTGGCATGGATGCTGTGGAAAAACTAGCTATAGGAGAGCCCCCAAGCAACCCTGATAAAATGCTGACAGTAAAGTTAGGCAAAAAATAACTCTTTAAATATCAACTACTCTTATTGAATTTGTTGAACCAGATATTCCAAAGGGCATTCCAGCTACAACTACAATGGCATCCCCCTTATTAGCAAATTTTTGCTTTCTTATAATTTGTCTAGCTTCTTCGATTGCAGCTTCATAACCTTGAACTTTACTGAAGAAAGAGTAAGCGCCCCATAAAAGAGATAATCTCCTTTTTACTTTTTCATCAGGTGTCATTACCACTAGTAATAAATTTGGACGTTCTCTAGCCATTCTATAGGCTGTGTTACCAGATGCAGTGAAGGCAACAACAGCTTTAGCTTTAACTGACTCTGCTAAACTAACTGCAGAATGAGAGACTGCATTATAAATGAAGTTTTCTACCTTTAAATTTTGAGGTCCGTCTCCACGATGATTTTTAATATGTTTTTCTGCAGAACAGATTATTCTATCCATTATAGTGACTGCTTCAGTAGGAAACAATCCTACTGCTGTTTCTGCAGAAAGCATCACAGCATCAGCTCCATCGAATACTGCTGTTGCAACATCTGACGCTTCTGCCCTAGTTGGTGAAGGTGAATCAATCATAGACTCAAGCATCTGGGTAGCTACTATAACAGGTTTTCCAGCTTGTCTACATTCAAGTATAATCTCCTTTTGAATTCCCGGAACTTTTTCTGGAGGTAATTCTACGCCTAAGTCTCCTCGAGCTACCATTATACCCTCACAAGCACCTATTATACTTTTTAATTCCTTAAGCGCTGACGGTTTTTCTATCTTTGCTATAACGCCTGCTTTATCGCCTATATATTTTTTAACTTCTTCTACATCGCTTAACTTTTGAACAAACGAAAGAGCTATCCAATCAACATCTTGATTTAAAATAAATTTTAGGTCCTCTATGTCTTTAGGAGTAAGTGGATTTGTGTTTATGACCACATCAGGTAAATTTATACCTTTATTACTTTTTAT
>JADHQW010000036.1 GCA_016777705.1 Alphaproteobacteria bacterium
AATCTATCGCTCTATATATTGTAGGTGGATGAGCTCTTTTTCCTGTAACTTCAGTAAAAACATCTAAAATTTCATAAGCTTTTATCGGTTTCTTATACTTTATAATTATTTCAAATATTTTTTGACGTATTTCTGTAAAAACTAAATTATTAAGCTTGCAAATATCAAGAACTCTCGTAATTGACGCTTGAATCTCTTTTGTATCTTTTAATTTTGATCTCATAGTTAACCATACAACAAAAAACTTGACTTTCATAGCTAAGTATAGTGTTATGTTATAACATTTCAAAACAAATTTTAAAGGACGACTTATGATGAAGTTATTTTCTATTATAATATTATTTGTATTTTCAAGTATTAATGCTTTTGCTACGGAAACAACAGGAGTTATTTCAACAATACAACCAATAAATTCCTTAGTAAGTGCTGTAATTGGAAACACAGGTAAAACTATTTCAATTATACCCGCTGAACAATCACCTCATGATTTTAAATTAAAGCCCTCAGACGTAAAAGTTTTACAAAATGGTAATATAATTTTTTATGTTTCAAATCATTTAGAAAGTAGTGTCACAAAAGTTTTTAAAAATTTACCTAAGAACATTAAATTAATAAATTTAATGAAAGAAAGTGGCATTAATCATTTGGCTATACGTGATAATGCAGCTTGGGAACGTCATGACCATCATGGTGATGATCACGATGACCATGATAAACATGGTAAAAAACATGATGATCACGATGACCATGATAAACACGGTAAAAAACATGATGATCACGATGACCATGATAAACACGGTAAAAAACATGATGATCACGATGACCATGATAAACACGGTAAAAAACATGATGATCACGATGACCATGAAAAAGAGGACGACGTGCATATTTGGTTAAGCCCAGATAATGCAATAAAAATCGTACAAAAAGTTAATAAAGTCTTAAGTCTTTATTTTCCAGAGAACTCACAAATATATAATGATAATACAACAAAATTTATTGATAAAATTAGAAATTTAAAAATGGAATTGATAAAAGAATTGTCACCTATAAAGAATAAACCTTACATAGTTTTTCATGATGCTTACCAGTATTTTGAAAAAACTTTTGAGTTAAATGCAGTTGGGTCTATTGCCCTTGAAGGAGATATAGCATCATCACCTAAGCAAATTTCTTTTATAAAAGACAAAATTATTAAATCAAAGGCTTCGTGCGTATTTCAAGAACCACAGTTTGACAGTAAATTAGTTAAGATAGTTCTTGAAGGGACTAACGCTAAAACAGGAACTCTGGACCCTCATGGAGTTAATATTACTGGAAATAAAGATTTTTATTTACAACTCCTTAAGAACATGGCTAAAAGTCTGAAAGAATGTTTAGGATAGTGATTTATAATGTTAATTTGTGAAAACCTCTCATTTTCTATAGATGGTCACAAGTTATTTTCAAATATAAATCTTAATATTGAAAATCAGAAGGATCTGTTAATCACGGGTCCTTCTGGTATTGGTAAGACAACTTTACTAAGTATATTATGTGGACTTCAAAAACCTACTGAAGGTAAAGTTTTATATGATGATATTAATCTCTATAATTTAGTTGAGAATAAAATTGACTATTTTAGAGGTGACAAGCTTGGAATTGTTTTTCAAAATTTTAATTTAATTAATGCATTTACTATTAAACAAAACCTAGAACTTGCTAAGACAACCCAAGGTTCTGGAGATAAAAATCTCTATGATCTTTTACAAAGAGTTGGACTAGCTGACAAATCACACATAAAAGTATCAAAATTAAGTGTTGGAGAAAAACAAAGACTTGCAGTTGCCAGAGCTTTTATAGGTAACCCCAAATGGATTTTTTGTGATGAACCTACCTCATCTCTTGATGATAAAAATGCTGAAATAATTTCTCAATTTATTAAAGATGAAAGTATACGATGTAAAGCATCTTTGATTCTTATTACTCATGATAAACGTGTGCAGTCTATTCTTAATTTTTCTCAAACCTTGAAATTAGGAGAAGAGTTATAAATATATTTTCAATATCATATCTTTATTTAAAGTCTAATCCTTTAAATTTTTTGCTCAGCATGTTTTTAATGATAGTGGGGATGACAATAATAACTGTGTCTATTTTAGTAACCCAGATTACTAAAAATACCTTTAACAAAAACAACCCGAATTTAGACGTTGTTGTTGGAGCTAAAGGAAGCCCTCTTCAGCTAATTTTATCTACGATTCATCATATCGATATTCCTACTGGTAATATAAGTTATAAAAATGCTTTAAATATAATTAAACATCCTGCTATTAGGAGCGGTACCCCAATTTCACTAGGTGACAATTTTCAGAACTTCAGGATAGTAGGCACAAGTAAAAACATCCTCAAATTATACAATGCAAATCTTAAAGTAGGTAAAGTATGGGAAAAACCTATGCAATCTATAATTGGTTATAATGTAGCTAATTACACACAATTAAAGATGAATAAATTTTTTGTAGGTTCACACGGTCTGATTGATACTGGTGATGTACATGCCGAACAACCATATAAGGTAGTTGGAATATTAAATAAAACAGGCACGATATTGGACAACCTAATTCTAACAAGTTTAGGTAGTGTTTGGCGTCTTCATTCTAATGAGACTAATTCTAAAACTGTTAATAGTAACTCTAAATTAGAAGTTACAGCATTATTATTAAAATATAAAAATAAGAGTTCAGTTTTTTCTTTTCCTCGATTAATCAATAAAAATACGAATATGCAAGCTGCTAGTCCTAGTTATGAAATTTCGAAATTATTTAAATTAACTGGTGATGCACACATGATTGTTAACTACTTAAGTATACTAATAATATCTCTATCATTTATTGGAATACTCTTTTCGCTCCTAAATAATATAAATGATCGTAAATATGATTTAGCAATTTTAAGAACTCTTGGGTTTACAAAAAGGAGAGTTTTTTCATTAATTTTAATTGAAGGCATGTCAATATCTCTGTTAGGAAGTATTTTTGGTATAATAATTGGATGCACAACCTATATTAGTGTTCAACACTTTTCCTTGATTGGAAGAAATATGATATCACTACAATTTGATTTTGTTTTTAATTTGTTCGCTGTATGGTTAATAGTAATGGTTGCTTCTTTTCTAACTTGTCTTATACCTTGTATCAAAGTATATAAACAAAATATTAGATCAATTTTACTTAATAGTTAAAACTTTATTTTTAAGGAAATAGAGTAAATTATGAAAAACATTGCTTCATCAAACGTTACTTTTTTTTTAATAATTATATTTTCATTGTTTTCTTTAAATGCATTAAGCTTTGAAAAATTTAATCTTAATGAAATTGATCCTGATGAAAGTATAATTGTTGAAGATTTATATGAACCATTGAAGGTCACAGGGGATGCTTTACCTTGGCAACTATTTTCTCAAACTAAAGAAATAGAAGATTGTACTATTGATAAAGACGGGTTTGATTACTGTCTTATAAAACCGGAATATAATCAAAAAATTAAGCAATATAATGGCAAAGTAGTTACTTTAATGGGCTATATGTTTCCTCTAGAACAATCTGAAAAACAAAAGAATTTTCTTTTAGGTCCCTATCCTTTAAGTTGTCCCTTTCATTATCACGTAGGCCCTTCGCAAGTTATTGAGATCAATTCAGATCAAGCTATTGATTTTTCATTTGATCCTGTAACAGTAAAAGGTGAATTAAAAGTGAAATTTAATAAAGAAACTGGAATATTTTATTATCTAGAACTTAAAGCTTCTTAAATTATATAGTTTCAGCAGTTCCCCATATATTTGTCACTTGACTAGACAGAACTCCACCGTTGCCGTGCGCAACTGATAGTTTAGCATTATCAATCCATCCCCCATCTAACCTTGATCCTACATTGTCTCCAGAAGAGTTCCTTAATTGCCTTAGAGCTTCAAGTGTTACAAAAAGACCATACATTCCAGGATGAACGCAAGATAGCCCTCCTCCATTAGTATTTACCCTTAACTTACCAGATGGGCCTATATTATTATTCTTTACTAAGTCTCTAGCTTCACCTTTTTTACAAAATCCTAAATCTTCTAAAAATAATAATGTGTTGATTGTAAATGCATCATAAAGTTGAACTGTATCCATATTACCAGGTAAATAACCTGACATTTCAAAAGCTCTTCTACCACTATCTATAGCCGATGTTCTAACTAAGTCTGGCATCTCTGAAACCATTCGATGATGATGTTCCATTGCTGCACCTAACATAAATATAGGAGTGTTTTTTGTATCTTTTGCTCTGTCAGCGCGTGTCATTACAATTGCTGCCCCACCATCCGTCACAAGACAGCAATCAAGTTTTCCAAGTGGGTCTACTATTGGCCTTGCACTTAAGACATCATTTACAGTTAAAGGTCCATCATTATGTGTATAGGCTCTAGGATTTAAAAGCGCCCAATCTCTTGCAGAAACAGCTATATTTGCCAGATCTTCTCTAGTAGCTCCAAATTCATACATATATCTTTTAGCAGCCAGAGCATAAGCAGTGACTGGCATTCTTGGATCATATTGAGCTTCATAAGGCATTGCTTCAGAAATAGTTTTAAATCCACCAATACTTTTTTGATTCGAACCATAGGCAATTACAGCTACATTTATTAATCCTGCATCAAGAGCCATTGCAGCTGTTAAAATGTGAGATAAAAAACTAGAGCCCCCAATTTGTGATCCGTCTGCAAATTTTGGCTTTATTCCAAGATATTCTGACAATGACATCGCTGCCATAGAATGGAAAGCTGTAGCTGCAAAAACTCCATCAACTTCGCTTAATTTTATGCCAGCATCATCGAGCGCATCATGAACGGAGTTAGCCATAATTTCCATGGCACTCCAACCTGCTGCTATACCACAACCACTTTCAGCCAAACCAACAACAGCAGTTTTACCTCTTAATTTATTTATGTCATTTTTAGTCATACTACTCACCTTCACAATACATCAAATATAATTGCTGGTTCCCCTTTTAAAGAAGAAATTCTAGCTTTTACTTTTTGACCAATTTCAACTTTATCTGGATCTATACCTTCAACTCTTGCCATCATTCTTGGGCCTTCATCAAGTGTAATTAATGATAAATTAAAATCTCCACCCTTCTCCGGCAATCTCCTATTACATGTAGTACTATGAACGACACCATTACCTGATGCCTCTAGCCACTCTAAATCTCTTTCGCCACTTCCTGGAAAAGCTACTCTTGGATGGAAGAAAAATTGATTCAAACTTTTACTTTTTTGAATCATAAATTTACCTTCAGATAAATATTTTTTGAATTGTTGTTCTGGACCCAATGAACCTTTTAAAATTTCTGGCATACTTTCTCCTTAGATTAAATTTATTTAGTTACAATTAAGGCATCAAGAGCTATCACTTGTTTATCACTTACAAGAACCGGATTCATTTCAACTTGATCAATTTGATTAGAGTTTGCAGCTATAAAATTAGATAAGTTAACAATAATCTCTTTTAAGGCTTCTATATCAATCGATGACTGTCCTCTAGCACCATAAAATAAGTCTTTGCCTTGAAGAGACATTATCATTTTTTCAGCTTTTTTATGAGATATAGGAGCTTCAGCAAAGGCAATATCTTTCATTACTTCTGCATATATACCACCAAGACCAAACATAACTATAGGACCAAATACAGGATCAATTTTGGCACCTAATATACATTCAATTCCACCTTTAACCATTGGAGAAACCATAACTCCGTCAACAACAGCGTTAGGTGCATTGTTTTTTATATTTAAATGAATTTCTTCATAAGATTTGATTGCATTATCAATATTTCCAATATTTAATTTCACTCCTCCAACATCTGTTTTATGCTGAATGTCTGGAGAAACAATTTTCATAACATATTTATTGTTATCTTCATTGAAAATAGATTTTAATTCATCTTTATTCCGAATTAACGTAGATGTAACAATAGGTAATCCAAAATTTCTTAGAATTTGACTGCAATCAACTTCATTTAACTTTTTATTTGGAATTTGAACTACAAAGTCTTTTTTATTAAAATCATTAACAACATGCTTATCTTTAAATTGTTCTCCAAAGAACATTAAAGCGGACATTGCCACCACAGCTCTAGTTGGATCTTCTATACAAAGAAACCCTGCATTTTCATATGTTTTTACAATATCCTCATTGGCAACCATACAATTAATAAAAAGTTTATCGTCATAACCTTTCATAGCTTTTTTCAATGATTCAAGTAATGGCTTTGATAAAATAGGTGAACCGGGAACAGTAGTCCAAAAACCAATCAAAGCATCATAACCACCTCTAGATAACATAAGGTCAGTAAATTTTGGAACAATAGATAAGTCATTAAAAAATTGAGCTGTCACATCAACAGGGTTCATTGGAGAAGCAAAAGGAACTAACTTTTTCAACTCATCTTGAGTATCTTGTGGCATAGGTCCGACTGTTAAACCTTCATCAGCAGCAGCATCTGCAATTAAAACTCCTCCACCTCCGGAGATTGTTACAACTCCTAAATTTTTTCCTGTTGGATAGGTTTTTGCTCTAGTTGCATAAGCAATATCTAGCATTTCTTCAGTACTTTTGACTCTATAAGCCCCATGAGCTCTCAAAACTTCATCATAAATGACGTCTTCTCCAGCTAATGAAGCAGTATGGGAATTTGCAGCAGCTGCTCCAACTTCAGATCTTCCAACTTTCATAAATATAACAGGTTTTTTTTCAGACCTTGCAGCATCTAAAGCTTTTGTAAATTGCTCTCCATCCTTAACGCTTTCAGCATAAGCCATTATTGTACGAACTTCGGGATCTTCAGCCATCATTTGAATTGTTTCGCCAACTGATAAGTCAACTTCATTACCAGTTGTCATCCAATATCTAATACCAAGACCTCTTTCATGGGCAACCATATAAATGTGACTGCCATATGCTCCCGATTGGCTAGCAATTGCAATATCTCCTGGTATAGGAGTTGTTCTATTAACTGTGGTAGTAAAAGTAGGAAAAAAATTATTTGCTGAATTGAAAAGCCCTAAACAATTTGGTCCAATTACCCTTAAACCACTATCTTGGCTAATTTTTTTAATTTCGTTTTGAAAAACTTCACCTTGACCACCTATTTCAGAAAATCCAGAGGAAAATATTAATGCAGTTTTAGCTTTTTTAATAACCGCCTGCTCTAAGACAGAAACTACTAATTTAGATGGTACTGCCACTAGAATAAAATCAAGATCGTCTTTAATATCTAGTAAAGAAGGATATGCCTTCATTCCTTGCACGTGATCTCTATTAGGGTTAATTGGATAAATATCACCAGAAAAATTTTTTTCAATCATATTGGATAAAGGGCGTCCTCCGATTCTAGTTTTATCATCAGATGCACCTACAATTGCTATTGATTTTGGCGACATTATTTCCTTTAAAGTTGTCATTTTTAACCCTTAATTTAATGGACAAGTATAAAACAGTGTATAATCTACATTAAATTAATAAACTTGTTAAATGAAACAGTTAATATTTTTAAAAAGATAGTTTAAATAAATAAAATGCCACGAATTTTAGTTTTAAGTTGTTTTGTACAAATGGTCTCCATGACTGGGTTTGCGGTATGGCCTATCTATTTAGTAGAACTTCAATCACAATGGAACTTATCTAACAGTGAAGCGGGATGGGTCAGTGGATCTTTCTATATTGGGTACGTAATAGCAACACCATTTTTAGTTAGTATGACAGATACTTTTGATTCAAGAAAACTATATTGTTTTTCTTCGCTTCTTGGATGCTCTGGGTTATTACTATTTTCTTTTTTTGCAAGTAATGCACTTAATGCATCCATATGTTGGTCACTTGTAGGAGCTGGTCTTGCTGGTACTTATATGCCTGGATTACAAATTCTTAACTCTAGACTTAATAAGATCTCAAGAGAAAAATACGTAGCTGTTTATACTTCTTTTTTTGGATTAGGCGTGGCATTCTCATTCTCACTTTTTGGTATTTTAAAGAGTTATCAAATATCTTGGGAACATGCTTTTATATTCGCATCAGTAATTCTTTTCTTAGGTGCATTTCCCTTATTATTATTTTCTGGAAAAGAGATTGAAGAAATAAATAAAAGATCTTATCAAGGAATAATTAAAGTAATAGTTCCAATATTTGGCACATTTAAAAATAAAAAAGCATTACCATTCATACTTGGTTATGGAGGCCACACTTATGAGCTATTTGGCTTTAGAAGTTGGACATTTCCTTGTATCTTATTTTTGTCAAATCATTTCAATAATTCAGTAAGCGACGCATTTATAGCTAATTGTATCGGCTTAATGGGTTTTCTAGGTATTTTTGCATCTATTTATGGAGCTAAGTACTGTATTGGGAAAGATAGAGCTAAAATAGTAAGTAAGATGGGGCTAATATGTTTTATAGGTTCAATTTTAACGGCTATCTCATTTTGGTTTAGTTTTTGGTTAGCTCTTTTAATGTTGTTAATATATAATGCTCTCATAGTACTAGATTCAGGTTCACTAACAACTGGCGCAGTTTTAAACGGTAAACCTGAAGATAGAGGGGCAAGGTTAGCTCTTCATTCTATGGTTGGCTTCTTCGGAGGAGCTTTGGGGGGACCTATTATAGGATTTGTTTTGGATAATTTTGGAGGGCAGACGAGTCATCTAGCATGGTTTTTATCTTTCACATTTTTAGGGTTAGGATCCTTATTTTCAACTTTAATTTTCAAATATTACCATTCAAAGTATCGAATATAATTTCAACATGTTAAAGACAGCATTAATTTATTTTTTCTTAAAGGAGAAACTTTTATGAATACAAAGATTTTACTTAATGAGCGCCCACATGGGGAACCCACTCTACAAAACTTTAAAACAGTTAAAGAAGATATCAGGGAACCAAATGATGGGGAGGTTCTTTTAAAAACAATATATATGTCGTTAGATCCTTATATGCGTGGAAGAATGAATGACGCTAAAAGCTATGCTAAAGCAGTAGAAATTGGTGATGTTATGGAAGCTGGAGCCTTAAGCCAAGTTATTAAAAGTAAGTCTAATGATTTTAAAGAGGGTGATTTTGTAGAAGGTAGAACTGGATGGCAAGATAACCCAACTGTCGATGCAAAAGAACTAAGAAAAATTGACCCTACTATGGCTCCATTATCAACATCAATTGGTGTCTTGGGTATGCCTGGTACTACTGCTTATGTTGGCATGCATAATTTTGCTAAGCCTCAAAAAGGTGAAACAATTGTTGTTTCAGCAGCTTCTGGAGCCGTGGGTGCTACAGTTGGTCAAATTGGAAAAATTTATGGCTGTAGAGTTGTAGGCGTAGCAGGTTCAGAAGAAAAATGTAATTTCACAAAATCTGAATTAGGATTTGATGAATGTGTAAATTATAAAGATCCTGATTTTAAAGATAAACTTAAATTAGCATGTCCCAATGGAGTAGATATATACTGGGAAAATGTTGGAGGAATAACATTTGAAGCTGTAATGCCAATCTTGAATGATTACGCAAGAATTCCAGTTTGTGGACTAATTTCTTTATATAATGCGACTAGTTTACCAGAAGGAAAAGACAGGTTACCACTCTTGTTTAGGCAAGTGTTAACAAAAAGAATGATGATAAAAGGCTTTATTGTCTTTAACCATTACGATCAAAGAGAAGAGTCGATTATTGCTTTATCAAAATGGATTCAAGAAGGAAAAATCAAGTATAAAGAGGATTTTGTTGATGGACTTGAGAATGCTCCTAATGCTTTCATAGGTTTATTAAATGGTAAAAACTTTGGAAAATTAGTAGTTAAGGTTAATCGAGATCCAACAATCTAAATAATTATTTTTTGATAGTCTTAATTAAGGCTATCAAAATTTTTATTTTTATCTACTAAATCTATTAATAATTGTGGTGGAGACCAGAACCTACTATCTGCTTCAGAAAATTTTTGAATATTTAGTAATATTTTATCCAAACCAATCATGTCTGCATATTTCATAGGTCCTCCTCTCCATTTAGGAAACCCATAACCATTGGTATAGACTACGTCAATATCTGATGGCCTTATGGAAATTTTTTCTTGTAAAATTTTAGTTCCTTCATATACCATTGCAGCAATATATCTATCTAATATTTCTTGATCTGAAAAAGTCTTTGGAATTATACCAGCCCTTTCTCTTTCTGAACTACATATAACTTCGATTTCAGGATTTGGAGTTAAAAAATCAATGCCTTCACCATAAAGGTAATAACCTTTTGAGGTTTTTTGTCCAAACCATCCATTTTCACAAACTCTATCAGCTATTTCAACATACCTATCATCTTTATGTCGAAAAGGAGCTTTTCGCTTTCTAGTTGCCCAGCCGATGTCTCCTCCAGCAAGATCAATCACTTGAAAAACACCCATTGCACATCCAAATTCTCTCAATACTTTATCAATATGGAATGGACTAGCTCCATCTTCCACCATGTGATAAGTACCAACAAGGTATTTAGAAAGAATTCTATTACCTATAAACCCATCACATACTCCAGAACGAACAGGAACTTTCTTCATTTTTTTTGCAAGCATAAAAGCTGTAGCAACAGTATCTTCTGAAGTTTTATCAGCTACAACAACTTCTAATAATTTCATTATATTTGCTGGTGAAAAGAAATGAAGACCTATCACCCTTGAAGGATTATCTACAACAGTTGAAATTTCATTAACGTCTAAATAACTTGTGTTTGATGCTAAAATACAACTTTTACTACAAATATCATTTAATTTAATAAAAACTTCTTTTTTAACTTCCATGTTCTCAAAAACAGCTTCAATGATTAAATCTATATTATTAAGCTGTTTCATATCAGTTGTAGCGGAAAACAGGCTTGTTAATTGTTTTTTTTGATCTGATGTAATCCTTCCTAATTTAACATTTCTTTCATATGTGGAATTTATTTTTTCTAAAGCCTTATCAATTGCACCTTGATTCTGCTCGATCATAATAACGTTATATCCTGCATTCATAGCAGCCATGGAAATTCCTGTGCCCATTGTACCACCGCCAATAACACCAATATTTTTAAGTTCTACTGGCTTACCACTCGCTAATTCAGGTATTTTTGTTATGGCCCTCTCTGAAAAGAATGAATGAATTAAGCCTTCTCTTTGAGTGCTTTTAATACATTCTTTAAATAACCTTCTTTCATTCTTTATTGCTGCAGGAAAGTCTAGGCTAAGACCTTCATCAACAGATGTTATGATTGCATGAGGAGAGAATAGATTTTTATATTTTTTTAATGCCTCAGACTTAAACTTAGTTATAACACTTTTTATCTCTTCTATATTTTTTATTTTTTTATCAATTTTAGAAGTAGGTCTGATCTTTGCCCCTTCTTTTATTAATTTTTTAGCATACGCTATTCCATTATCTATACTTTTATTGTCTTGAGCAATTTCGTCTACTATACCGTTTTCAAAAGCTTCTCTTACAGGAACATGCTTTCCTGTTAACATCATATCTAAAGCCATTGAAACACCACAAAGCCTTGGCAATCTTTGTGTCCCTCCAGCACCAGGCAATATACCCAACAAAACCTCAGGTAACCCAACTTTAGTATTTGGTGCTGCAATTCTGTAGTGAGCAGACATAGCTACTTCTAAACCACCTCCCAATGGAGTGCCGTGAAGAGATGCTACAACAATTTTGTCTACGCTTTCTATTTTATCACAAATTTCACTCAAAATTGGTGCATCAATGTCTTTTCCAAACTCTTTAATATCAGCACCTGCAAGAAAAGTTCTTTCAGGTGCAGTTATAACTATTGCTTTAATAGATTTCTCTAAAGCTAGTGTTTCAATAGTTTGAAGCAACTCAATCCTTACAGCTGCGCTAATAGCATTAACTGGAGGATTAGAAATTTCAATTAACGCTATATCGTCTGATATACTATGTTTAACAACTGTCATTTTTCTCTCTTTATATTAATTTATTTTTGGCTTCTATATACTCATTATTAATTCTTTTAACTAGATCACTTGTCGGCAGAATACTTTTCACCGCAGATATACCCTGGCCTGATCCCCAGATCTCTTTCCAACTTTTTGGCTTTGAAGCACCAGAACTAAAATTCATTTTACTGGAATCACTAACCTCTAGGTTATTTGGATCTAAACCTTGTGCTTCTATAGAACCCTTTAAATAATTTCCGTGAACTCCTGTAAAAAGATTAGTATATACTATATCATCAGCTGAAGATTGAGTAATCATCTCTTTATATCTTTGGTCAGCGTTAGCTTCATCAGTCGCAATAAACGCAGACCCAATGTAAGCCAAATCTGCGCCCATAGCTTGGGCAGCTAAAACAGCTCCACCGTTAGCTATTGAACCTGATAACAATAGAGGCCCATCAAACCATTCACGAATTTCCTGAATTAAAGCAAAAGGTGATAAAGTTCCTGCATGACCTCCCGCACCTGCTGCTACAGCAACTAATCCGTCAGCACCTTTTTCAATGGCTTTTTTAGCAAAGAAATTGTTAATTATATCATGTAAAACAATACCGTTTGCT
Source organism: Alphaproteobacteria bacterium (assembly GCA_016777705.1). GTDB lineage: Bacteria > Pseudomonadota > Alphaproteobacteria > Puniceispirillales > Marisalimonadaceae > Marisalimonas. Next base: position 12,608 of record JADHQW010000036.1, read on the forward strand.
TGGTGCGCTACTTGATTAACTTCTGGTCGGGCTCCAAGAGATGTTATCCAAACAGGAGCTTCCCACTTAGCACAAATATCAATGTCTTGTTCCAACCTTACATTAGACTTATGTACTATATGGTTAACTGCATAGGGAGCAGCTGGATTATCTGGGTTTTTTTGATTATATCTATCCAATTCTTCATTAATTTTTTTTAGCCAAATTTCTAACATATTTGGCTCTCCTTCTCCTTCCCTTGCATTAAGGCACGGAAATGAACCAATAACACCTGCTTTACATTGAGCAATAACAAGATCTGGATTTGAAATTATAAAAAGTGGAGATCCTATAACTGGAATTTTTAACTTATCTAGAGGTGGAAGCAGTGACAATATGGACTCCTGTAAAATATAATATAGTTGGATTTAAATATTTAACACTCAAATTATAAAATCATCAATAAATTTAATTACATTTTTTTATTTATTTACTATAATTTAAAATTAAGTGGAGTGGAGATTAAACATGTACTTAAATGATGACCAATTAAAAAAATTTGATGAAGATGGCTATTTATTTTTTCCTGAAATGTTCAGTGCTGATGAAGCTTCCTTATTAAAAGATGAGGCTGACAAAGTATATTTAGAAGATAGAAAAGAAGTTTGGAAAGAGAGTTCTGGAGTCGCCAGAACAGCATTTGCCGCTCACAAATACAATGAGGCCTTTAGTAGATTAGGAGCTCATCCAAGATTAATTGAGCCCGTCTCGCAAGTGTTAGATGGGGATATTTATATGCATCAGTTTAAGTTAAATGCAAAAGTTGCGTTTGATGGAGCTGTTTGGCAGTGGCATCAAGATTATGGTACTTGGAAAAGAGATGATGGGATGCCTGAACCAAGAGCAATGAATATAGCTGTCTTTTTAGACGATGTGACTGCTGCAAATGGTCCATTATTATTTATTCCAGGAAGTCACAAGGTTGGTGTTATTGATGCAGGACACGACTTAAAAACAACCAGTTATCCTCTTTGGACTTTAGATAACGATAAAGTATTAGAATTAGCTAAAAGAGGCGGTTGTGTAGCTCCAACTGGTCCAGCAGGAAGCATGTTAATGTTTTCTTCATTACTTGTTCATGCAAGTCCGCCAAATATTTCTCCTTTTGGTAGAACCATTGTTTACCTCTCTTTATGTCATGTAAATAATCATATCCGCGAGTTTAAAAGAGAGGAATGGATTGCACATAGAGATTT
>JADHQW010000037.1 GCA_016777705.1 Alphaproteobacteria bacterium
AAAATCTTCTTCAACTAAAATAACTTTTGCTCCTGATAAACCAGCTAAATAAGCGGAGACCAAACCTGAAGGACCTGATCCAATAACTAAAAGATCACAATGTAAAAAACCTTTTTCAGAAATTCTTTCATTTTTGTTGTATGATAGCTTGCCTAAACCAGCAGCTTTTCTAATTAGTGGCTCATAGATTTTTTCCCAAAAAGAAGCCGGCCACATAAAAGTCTTATAATAAAAACCTGCACCAATAAATTTTGAAAATCTGTCATTTAAAGACATAAAATCATACTTCAAGGATGGCCAGCAATTTTGGCTTTTAGCCTCTAGTCCCTCATATAACTCTATAGTAGTTGCTTTTGTATTTGGTTCTCTAAAATCTTTATGTATTAATTCAACTAATCCATTAGGTTCTTGTGAACCACAGGAAATTATTCCCCTTGGTCGATGGTATTTGAATGATCTTGCAATCAGTTTTATGCCGTTTGCAATTAAAGCTGATGCAAGTGTGTCACCTTGAAAACCTGTATATTTTTTACCATTAAATATAAAGTTAAGCTCTTTTTGTGTGTCGATTGAACTAGAGTTGATTCTGTCAAAACTAGTCATTTAAAATTTCCATATTTTTAGAATGGTTTCCCACAAGATCAACTTTTGTAATTTCATGAGTTAAAGTATTTCTTGAAATAACAAGCCATGATCTATCTCCTTGTTGATGAAACCAAAGTTCTTTATGAACACCTGCAATATTTTTTCTTAAATAAAGGTACTCATAGAAACTATGTTCTGCATCTTCAGCATCCCATTTAGGTCTATTTAATAAAGATGCATCTCCTAAATAAATAAATTCACTGATGTCCCTTGGACCTAATAACGGATGATCAATAATCATTGAATTCTACCTTAATGTAAATTGGGCTGTGCCCCTTGACCTTTTTCATCAATCATATAGCCATTTTTAAATCTATCTAAACGATAGTTTTTTGATAATGCATGGGAGTACCCTTTCGCAAGAAGATGTGCAAAACACCAACCAGAAGCAGGAGTTGCCTTGAACCCTCCATAACACCAACCAGCATTCATATATAAACCATTTATATGAGTTTTATCTATAATAGGCGATCCGTCCATACTCATATCCATAACACCACCCCACATTCGCAAAAGCCTTGTTTTGCTAATAATGGGCATTAAAGCCAGCCCACCTTCACATACATCCTCTAAAGTTTCCATTCCCCCTCTTTGAGCATAAGAATTATAACCATCAATATCACCTCCAAAAACTAAACCTCCCTTATCAGATTGAGAAATATAGAAATGACCTGCCCCGAATGTAATTACACCAGGTATAATTGGCTTTAAACTCTCACTAACAAAAGCCTGTAAGACGTGGCTTTCAATGGGTAAATTCATATTTGCCTTTGACATTAAAAGGCTTGTCGAACCGGCAACTGCACAACCAACCTTATTAGCTTTTATGAAGCCTTTATTAGTTTCCACACCTATACAAGCACCAAATTTAAATTTAAAGTTTTCGACTTCACAATTTTGAATAATATCAACACCTAATTGGTCTGCGGCATGAGCATACCCCCAAGCAACAGCATCATGTCTAACCGTTCCACCTCTTTTTTGAAACAATCCTCCTTTAATTGGAAACCTTGCGTTATCAAAATCTAAAAAAGGATATAGCAATTTAATTTTATTTACGTCATATAGTTCTGCGTCTGCTCCATTTATTATCATTGAGTTACCACGCCTAGTAAATGAATCTCTTTGAGAATCTGAATGATATACATTCAAAACTCCTCTTTGACTAACCATCGCATTATAATTTATTTGTTTTTCTAGACTTTCCCATAATTTTAATGAAAATTCGTAAAAAGCTTCATTTTCGTTAAGTAAATAGTTTGAACGAATAATAGTTGTGTTACGTCCAACATTACCACCCCCAATCCATTTTTTTTCTAAAACGGCAATATTTTTAATATTGAATTCTTTAGCTAGATAAAAAGCTGTTGCAAGGCCATGACCGCCTCCACCAATAATAATAATATCATATTCTTTTTTTAATTCTGGATTTTTCCAAGTTTTTTCCCAACCGCTATTATTATTAAAACCTTCCTTCAATAATTTTAACCAATTATACCGCATACTTTATATCTTTTAATTTCCATGAGAGTTAACTCCAAACCTACTAAAGGACTATTTATAAAACAACTTAAAATTTCATTAGCTTAATTATACGATTTCTTTATAAAATACTGTTAAATTATATTTAAGGGGAAATTAAATGAAAAAAAACCTTCTGCCAGTTATTTTAATAGCTGGATTAATAGTGTTAGGTGTCTTTTTGTATAATCAAGACGCATCTAAAACTAAAAAAAGTGCCGACAATCAAATAAAGATTGGGATTATTCTTGGCTTTACTGGACCAATAGAATCTTTAGCACCTGTTATGGCAAAAAGTGCTGAATTGGCTATCGATGAAGTTAATAAGTCAGGTAACTTTATGGATGGCGCTCAATTAATGTCTGTAAGAGCTGACTCTACTTGTGTAGATGCAGCGGCAGCACAGGCTGCGGCTGAACGCTTAATCACATCAGATAAAGTAAGTGCAATAATGGGCGCTGACTGTTCTGGAGTAACAACTGCTGTTCTTAAAAATGTTGCAATGCCAAATGGTATCTTGATGATTTCACCATCAGCAACCTCTCCGGCCTTGTCAACTGAGCCAGATAATGGTTTGTTTTTTAGAACAGCTCCTTCTGATGCTAGACAAGGTGAAGTCATTGCTGACTTGTTAATGGAAAAAGGCTTTAAAACAGCTGCTTTAACTCATACAAATAACGACTACGGCAAAGGTCTTGCCGCTAGCATTAAAAGTAATTACGAAGCTAAAGGAGGAACCATAACAATTAGCGCTTCTCATGAAGATGGCAAAGGTGACTACAGTTCAGAGGTTGCTGCATTAGCTCAAGCTTCAGGAGACATTCTTATTGTTGCGGGTTATTTAGACCAAGGTGGTAAAGGTATAATACAAGCTTCATTAGATGCTGATGCCTTTAATAAATTTTTCTTACCTGATGGAATGATTGGTGATTCACTCCCTAAGGCGATAGGCCCAGATCTAAATGGTTCTATCGGATCAGTTCCTGGAACAGATAGCCCTGGTGCTGCAAAATACTCTGAATTAGCAAAAGCTGCTGGCTTTGAATCAGGACCATATGGCCCAGAGTCTTACGATGCTGCTGCTCTAATTATGCTTGCAATGGAGGCTGCAAAATCAACTGACAGTAATGTTTTTAAAAATAATGTTATGGATATTGCTAATGCACCTGGTGAAAAAATTTATCCAGGTGAACTCAGTAAAGCACTCAATTTAATCAAAGAAGGTAAAGATATTGACTACGTTGGTGCTACAGCTTTAGAACTAGTTGGTTCTGGTGAATCATCTGGCAGTTTTGCGGAAATCTTAATAGATAACCAAAAAACTAATAAAGTTGGTTATAGATAAAACTTTAAAGGCTTAAGGTAATAACCTTAAGCCTTTTTTCAATTGGTTTCATTGATGCTTGAAATAAAAAATCTATATAAAAACTTTGGTGGCATTCAAGCCATTAAAAATGTCTCATTAGAAATTAAAAAATCATCTATAACTGCTCTAATTGGGCCAAATGGGGCGGGTAAAACAACTCTTTTTAATATTATTAATGGATCCATTAAACCAGACTCTGGCAATATAAAGTTAAACAATTTAAATATAACTGGTTATGAACCTCATCAATTATTTGATTTAGGTATATTAAGAACATTTCAAATTGCTCACGAATTTTCATCATTGACTGTAAGAGATAATTTGATGATGGTTCCACCAAATCAAATAGGTGAGTCTATTTTAAATACGTGGATAAAATCAAAAAAAATTAGATTAGAAGAAACAAAAATATTAAATAAAGCAAATGGAGTTTTAGATTTTTTGCAATTAAAACACCTTGCTAACGAATATGCTGGTAATTTGTCAGGTGGGCAAAAAAAATTATTGGAATTAGGAAGAACAATGATGGTTGAACCAGAAATTGTATTGCTCGACGAGGTGGGTGCAGGAGTTAATCGTACTTTATTAAATACAATTGGGGATGCTATATTAAGACTAAATAAAGAATTAAATTATACTTTTTGTATGATTGAGCATGATATAGAGTTTATTAGCAGATTATGCGATCCTGTAATTGTTATGGCAGAGGGATCAGTTTTAATGACGGATACAATCTCTAAAGTTAAAAAAAATGAAGAAGTTATCCAAGTATATCTTGGAAGAAACTAAATAAAGAGTTTTTAAAATATGTATTTATTATCAGGTGAAAACATTACATGTGGCTATAGCTCAATTGATATTCTATCAAATTGTACAATTGGTGTAAAGAGAGGTCAAATTGCCTCAATTGTTGGACCTAACGGCGCCGGAAAATCCACTGCGATGAAAGCTATATTTGGACTTCTAGGTATAAGAAAAGGCAAAATATTTCTTGATGGTGAAGATATTACCAACCTTCAACCACAAGAAAGAGTCTTAAAAGGTATGGGGTTTGTCCCACAAACAAACAACATATTTCCCTCTTTGTCTGTGCAGGAAAATCTTGAAATGGGGGCATTTATTCAGGCAAAAAATTGTGAAAATATGTTGAATTATATTTATGAACTTTTTCCAATTCTAAGAGATAAACGTTACCAACAAGCAGGCGAACTGTCTGGTGGTCAGCGGCAACAAGTCGCAGTAGGAAGAGCTTTAATGACAAGCCCAAAAGTTTTAATGTTAGATGAGCCATCCGCTGGCGTTTCTCCTATTGTTATGGAAGGTATTTTTAAAAAAATTAAAGAAATTGCTAATCAGGGAACCGCTATACTCATGGTAGAACAAAATGCTAAACAAGCGTTAACAATATCAGATTTAGGGTTTGTTTTGAATCAAGGAAAGAACCTTTTCACAGATACTGGAAAGTCACTTTTAGACAACAAAGAAGTAAGACAGGCGTTTCTAGGGGGCTAAACTTTATGGACTTTTTGAACGGCATTACCTTAATAGCCAATTATATTATAATACCAGGACTTACATATGGCAGTCAATTAGCTCTTGGAGCACTTGGTATAACAATAATATACACAGTTCTTAGGTTCTCTAATTTTGCTCATGGGGAATTTATGTCATTTGGAACAATGACCTCTATTCTCCTAACTTGGCTATTCTCAAATCTTGGAATTAAACTAGGTATATTCCCTACTGCCATATTAGTTTTACCTATAGCAATATTAATAACTATTTTTTATTGCTTAATCATAGACAAATTTGTTTTTAAATTTTACCGCCAACAGAAATCAAAAAGTGTAATTACTCTTATCGTTTCTATTGGTGTTATGTTTTTTTCAGGAGGTTTAATAAGATTCATAATAGGGCCAGGAGATAAAAACTTTTTTGATGGAGAAAGATTTATTTTAAAAGCCAAAACGTTTAAAGCTTTGACTGGCCTTAATGAAGGATTGGCTATCAAAACCACACAAGGAGTTACTATAATACTTACAATTTTATTAGTTTTTCTTCTTTTTTGGTTTTTAAATAAAACTAAAACTGGAAAATCGATGAGAGCTTACTCAGATAATCAAGAACTAGCATTGTTATCCGGTATTAATCCAGAAAAAGTTGTATTAATTACTTGGATAATTACTGGAACTTTAGCATGTGTAGCTGGAACTTTATATGGTCTTGATAAAAGCTATAAACCATTTACTTATTTACATTTAGTGTTACCCATTTTTGCAGCAGCAATTGTTGGTGGTGTTGGAAACCCTGTTGGGGCAATTATTGGAGGCTTTGTTATAGCATTTTCTGAGTTATTTATTACATTCGCCTATAAGAAAATTTTTTATTACCTTCTTCCATACGAAATTGTTCCTAATGGATTGTTACAGATTTTATCCACGGACTATAAAATAGCAGTATCTTTTATTATTCTAGTTCTGGTTTTGTTAATTAAGCCTACTGGAATTTACAAAGGTAAAGTAATTTAAACCAATATTTAGAGTTTACGTAATGCAAAATAAAAATTATATACTTCAATTATTCAGCTGTATGTTTTTAATGCTCTTACTGGTTGGTTTTTTTCAAAGTTGGAATCTTGCACTCTCAATTTTTAACCTTTGCATAATATCTGCTATTATGTCTTTAGGAATAAATATTCAATGGGGCAATGCAGGAATAGTAAATTTTGGTGTCATGGGATTTGCGGCATTAGGTGGCTTAGCCAACGTAATTATTTCGATGCCACCAACTCTCAACGCATGGGAAGAAGGTGGTATTTTAATTCTGTCTGGTATTGTAACATTCATTATATCAATATTTTGTTCTATTTATTTATGGAAGAAATTAAATATTGATAAAAAGAAAAAATACGTAATTACATCAATTATAATAGCTACAAGTTATTTTCTTATGCGATATATTATTGATATTCCAATACTAACTATAGAATCTATTGAACCAGCAAAAACAGGTTATCTCGGAGGCTTTGACCTTCCTGTTATAATTTCATGGCCTATTGGAGGACTATTAGCAGCGCTAACTGCATATGCTATAGGTAAAATAGCTTTAGGGCTTAGATCAGACTATTTAGCTATAGCTACCCTAGGCATTTCTGAAATAATTATATATGTCTTAAAAAATGAAGATTGGCTCTCAAGGGGTGTAAAAAATGTAAATGGACTACCAAGGCCTGTTCCATACGAAATCGAACTTCAATCAAAGCAATGGGTTATAGAAATAGCACAATTTACTAACGTTTCTCTGCCAGAAATATCATCAATTATAGTCAAATTATCTTATTCCTTTTTATTTATTATAATTTTGATAGGAATTTTGATTTTACTTGAAATTGCTCTCAAATCTCCTTGGGGGAGAATGATGAGGGCCATCAGAGATAATGAAGTTTCAGCAAACGCTATGGGTAAAAATATTAAAAAAAGACATCTACAAGTATTTATTATTGGTTCAGCAATTATAGGCATAGCAGGGGCAATGCTAACCACTCTTGATGGTCAGTTTACTCCAGTTTCATATCAACCTCTAAGATTTACTTTTTTAGTTTGGATTATGGTAATTATTGGAGGCTCTGGAAATAATTTTGGTTCTATCATTGGAGGGTTTATTATCTGGTTTTTTTGGATCCAAGCTGAACCTATTGGTCTATGGCTTATAGCTTTTATAACTTCTTATGTCTCAGATTCGAATTTAATAAAAAATCATTTATTAGAGAATGCAGCACATATGAGACTTATGTTTATGGGCATAATTTTGTTAGTGACCTTAAGATTTGCTCCCAAAGGCTTAATACCTGAAGTTAAAAGATAAGTTATGAATGAATGTAAGATGACAAAAATGTTATTAAATCAATTAAATTTTAATTTTTTAAAAATAATTCTAGTCATATTATTTGTTCAAATTAACCCTGCTATTGGAAAAGAGAAATTAAACCTAACATATGATAATATTAAAGTTTTTCTTGAGGGTAATTTCGTACAAGGTGGATTAGTTATAGGTAAATCTGATCCAAAAATTGAAATAAAATTAAAAAACAAATTGCTTAGAAAAACCTCTGATGGTTATTTTATTATTGGTTTTGGAAGAGATCACCCAGATATTGCGCACTTGTCTCTAAAACCTAAAAAGCTATGGCTTGAAAAACCGATCTCAATCAAAAAAAGAATTTATAAAACGCAAATTATAAATGGCTTGCAGAAAAAGATGGTTACCCCGCCAAAATCTTTCTACGATAGGATTATAAAAGAAAATAAATCTATTAAGTATATCAGAGGTATAGATAGCAACATAGACTTTATCTTCCAAAAATTTAATTGGCCTGTTAAGGGTATCGTATCTGGTGTGTTTGGAAGCCAAAGGATTCTAAATGGCATACCTAAACGACCACATTATGGTGTTGATATTGCTGCCCCGAAAGGCTCCCCAGTTTTAGCACCTATAAAATCTATAGTTAGAATGGCTGAAAAAGACTTATATTATACTGGTGGCACTATAATGCTTGATCATGGTCATGGCGTAACATCTGTTTACTCTCATCTATCAGCTGTAAATGTTAAGGTTGGAGATACTGTTTCTAGAGGGCAAAAAATAGGCGAAGTTGGATCTACTGGAAGGTCTACGGGTCCTCACTTAGATTGGAGAGTTAATTGGTTTTATGAGCGTTTAGACCCTGCTTTATTAGTAGATTAAAGCACACTATTTAATTATCTAAAAAATGTATAATTATTACTGATAAGTTATGATCTAAAAGCTTGACAGATTTCGCTATAAGGCTATATTCCCCGTACTAATAATTATTAAATTTTTTTTAATTTATTAGATTATTATATAATTATTATCAAAAAGCTCGGAATTTTAAAATGTATGCAGTCCTAAAAACCGGTGGAAAACAGTACCGTGTAGAAAAAGAAGATGTTGTCTTAGTAGAAAAACTAGATGCAAATGATGGTGATCAAGTTGTTTTAAATGATATTTTAATGATTGGTGAAGGCAAGAAAGTTACTTTAGGTAGTCCTTTAGTGAATGATGCTGCAGTTATGGCACAGGTAATTAGACAGACACGTGGCCCTAAAATAACGATGATATACAAAAGACGTAGAAAAAATAGTCGTCGTAAGCAAGGTCACAAGCAAAACCTCACACTTCTTAAAATAATTGACATTGCTGAAACTGGCGGCTCCAAGCTTTCTCCTAAAAAAGCAACTGCCAAGTCTAATGAGACTAAAGCAAAAGCAACTGCCAAGTCTACTGAGACTAAAGCAAAAGCAACTGCTAAGTCTACTGAGACTAAAGCAAAAGCAACTGCCAAGTCTAATGAGACTAAAGCAAAAGCAACTGCCAAGTCTACTGAGACTAAAGCAAAAGCAACTGCTAAGTCTACTGAGACTAAAGCAAAAGCAACTGCCAAGTCTACTGAGACTAAAGCAAAAGCAAGCCCTAAAACTAAAAGTTCAACTACTAAAGATAAGTAAAGGAATAAGTAATGGCACATAAAAAAGCAGGTGGTAGTTCAAGGAATGGAAGAGACTCCGCAGGTAGACGTCTTGGTGTAAAAAAGTTTGGAAGTGAATTAGTTGTTCCAGGCAATATTATTATAAGACAACGAGGCACTAAATTTCATCCTGGGTCAAATGTAGGTATGGGTAAGGACCATACTATTTTTGCTCTAATTGATGGTCATGTTAAATTTAAAGAGCTTAAAGGTAAAAAAATGTTTGTTTCAGTTGATCCAATAAAACAAGCTGCTGAATAATAAATAATTTATTTTCTTCTCTTGGGAATAGCTTGATAGTTATTCCCTTTTTTTGTTTTTAAAGTCTTTTCATCCTAAATTGTATATAATAGAGTTTTATTATGAAGTTTTTAGATCAAGCTAAAATATACATAGCAAGCGGTCATGGTGGCTCAGGCTCTATATCCTTTAGAAGAGAAGCTCACGTCCCTTTTGGTGGTCCTGACGGAGGGAATGGTGGACGTGGAGGCGACGTGATTGCGCATTGTACTGATGGTTTAAATACTCTTATAGACTTTCGTTATCAACAGCATTTTAAAGCAAGGCCAGGTGATGGAGGTAAAGGTAGAGATCGAAGTGGAATTAGTGGGCAAGATTTGATACTTCGAGTTCCACTTGGGACACAAATCTTGGATGAAACTAATAATTTTATACTAGCTGATATGATAAAAATTGGACAAAAAGTTACTCTTGCTAGAGGCGGTGAAGGTGGAAAGGGTAATGCTTTTTTTAAAACTTCTACTAATCAAGCACCTAGAAAATCTCAACCAGGAGGTGAATTAGAAGAAAAATGGATATGGCTTCGTCTTAAGCTTATTGCTGATATAGGTTTGGTTGGATTACCTAACGCCGGAAAAAGCACCTTACTATCTAGAATAACTGCCGCAAAACCTAAAATTGCTGATTATCCGTTTACAACTCTTCACCCAAACCTTGGTGTTGTTAATCAAGATAATAAAGAATTTGTTATAGCAGATATACCTGGGTTAATAGAAGGTGCTCACGAAGGCTCGGGTTTGGGTCATAGATTTTTAGGGCATGTTGAAAGATGTAAAGCTCTTCTTCACCTTGTTGACGCAACTAGTAAAAATATAAAACAAGATTACTCTACAATTATTAATGAAATCAAAGCTTATGATAAAAGTTTATCGAAAAAAAAACAAATAGTAGTTCTTACTAAATGTGATGCTATTAATTCAGAGCAAATTAATTTTGCTAAAAAAGAATTAAAGACGCTCAAAGTTAATAATGTATTAGAAATTTCTGCCGTAACTGGTGAAAATATTGTTAAGTTAATAAGAAATCTTCAGGAAATTGTAACCACAAACGATGTTATAAATGACAAATTAAGTCATAAAGAAGATACAAATAATACTTGGTCTCCATAGATTAAAGAAAAATATTATGAATAAACAAGACTTAATTAAAAATTCAAAAAGAGTTGTTATTAAAATTGGCTCTGCTTTATTAATTGATTCTAAAACAGGTAAACTTCAAAAAAATTGGCTAGAATCTCTTGCTTTCGATATTCATAATCTCATCAATTCAGGTGTTGAAGTAATAATAGTATCCTCAGGGTCTATTGCCTTAGGAAAAAAACAACTCTGTTTAAAAGATAATTTATCATTAGATGAGAAGCAAGCAGCAGCTGCTACTGGTCAAATAACCCTTGCTCATGCATGGAAAGAAACTATGAGTAAATATGAATTGAATGTAGCTCAAATTTTACTTGCTCCAGATGATACAGAAACAAGACGAAAACACCTAAATGCAAGAGCTACACTAATTAGGCTTCTTGACTTAAATGTCATACCTGTGATTAATGAGAATGATACTGTATCAACTGAAGAAATAAGATTTGGCGATAATGATAGACTCGCAGCAAGAGTTGCTCAAATGTGTAGTGCAGATTTATTAATACTATTATCAGATATTAATGGACTATATTCTTCAGACCCTAACAAGAATAAAGATTCAGTTTTTATAGATCAAATAACAGAAATAACCTCCAAAATTGAATATATGGCAGGTCCCACACATACCACTTTTTCTTCAGGGGGTATGGTTACTAAAATTGAAGCTGCAAAAATTTCAACTAATGCTGGTTGTCACATGATTATTTGTGATGGACGAATTAATAACCCATTGTTAAAATTACAACAAACAAAAACAAAATTTAGTTGGTTTAAAGCTAATCACCAACCAATGAGTGCTCGAAAACAATGGATTTCTGCTGCTTTACAAGTAAAAGGTCGAATAATTATAGATCAAGGTGCATCAGATGCCATAAAAAAAGGAAACTCTGTTTTGTCAGCTGGAATTATCGGAACTGAAGGAAATTACGAAAAAGGTGATTTGATTGAGATAATTGACCATAATAAAAAAATAATAGGAAAAGGACTTACTCACTTCAGTCATACAGAAATTGAATTAATTAAAGGCTCTCATAGCGATAATATAGAATCCATTCTGGGTTACCGAGGTAAAGATGAAGTAGTGCATAGAGACGATCTTGTGCTAGACAAAAATAAGAGTAAAGATTAATGCCTGTAAATAAAAATTTTGAATATGTAAAAATTGTAAATAAACAATCTCAAGAAGCTTTTAAAATAATTTCAGGAAGCAGTTCTTCAGATAGAAACTTAGCTATTTTTAATACTTCAAGCATTATAAAAAATAATCAAAACGAAATTTTAAAAGCTAATGACATTGATATTAAAAATGCAAAAGCAAAAAACCTTAGTAATGCTTTTATTGATAGGCTCGTTCTAGATGATAAAAGAATAAATGAAATTATACATGGCTTAAAAACAATTAGTTCTATGAATGATCCTATAGGAATTGAACTTTCAAGATGGCAACAACCCAATGGTCTAGATATTTCGAGAATTTCAGTGCCACTTGGAGTAATAGGTATAATTTATGAATCACGACCAAATGTAACTATAGATGCAGGAAGTTTATGTATAAAAGCTGGAAATACTGTAATACTTAGAGGTGGATCAGATTCAATTAACACTTCAAAAATTTTGTCGAGATGTCTACGAGAGGGTTTGGCATCTGTAAACCTACCACCTAATGCAGTACAAATGATTGAAAATACCGACAGAGAAGCGGTAACAGCAATGTTGCAATCATCTGGTGAAATAGATGTCATTATACCTCGTGGCGGTAGATCTTTAGTTGAAAAAGTCCAACAAGAAGCAAGAGTGCCAGTTTTTGCCCATTTAGAAGGAATATGTCATTTATACGTTGATAAAGATGCCAATATTGATAAAGCAACAAAGCTTATTCTTAATTCAAAAATGAGAAGAACTGGCATATGTGGCGCATTAGAAACACTTTTAGTAGATAAAAAAATTAGTAATCAGGTAATACCTATATTTATTCAAGAATTAACAAAAGTTGGTTGTCATCTTAAGGGAGATGAAGAGACTATTAAAATTGATAATTCTATTGAACTTGCTTTAGAAACAGATTGGACAACAGAATATCTTGAGGCGATACTATCAATCAAGATAGTTGATGGGGTTGTAGGTGCAATTAATCATATAAATAAATATTCATCAAATCATACAGAATCTATAGTTACAGAAAACAAAGATACTGCCGAAATGTTTCTGTCTAAAATTGATAGTTCAATAGTAATGCATAACGCTTCCACTCAATTTGCAGATGGTGGTGAATTTGGTATGGGTGCAGAAATTGGTATTTCCACTGGTAGAATTCATGCGCGAGGCCCTGTAGGTGCCAATCAATTGACCAGTTTTAAATATGTTGTCAGAGGTAAAGATCAAATTCGTGATTAAAAATTTAAAAGCTAGTTTTAAAAATAATATGCCGTTATGCTTTTCTTATTTTAGAAAAAGAAAAATAGGCATTTTAGGAGGCTCTTTTAATCCAGCTCATTCAGGCCATATTCATATTAGCAACACTGCCAAAATAAATCTTGGACTAGATGAAATTTGGTGGTTGGTTGCTCCCCAAAATAGATTAAAATCAAACATTGGGATGGAGTCCTTTAAAAAAAGGTTAAGTTATGCAAGAATATTAACAAGCAAGTATCATTATATAAAAGTTTTAGATTTAGAAGAAAAAAATAAGCTTTATGCCTCTTATAAAACGGTTAAATTTTTATCCAGCAAATCTCAAACAGTTAAATTTATATGGTTAATGGGGAGTGATATTCTAGATAACTTTAATAAATGGCTTTATCCTTCATTTATAACCAAAAAAATTCCTGTTGCTGTAATTTCAAGACCTGGTTACATCAGTTCTTTTACTAATAGCAATAATATTCCAAAACTTGGGAAACGCATAAAACCTTCAAAAAGTAAAGTTATCTTTCTTAAGAAAAAACCCATTTGGATTTTTATAAAACAAAAATTATTAGCTGTTTCTTCATCAGAAATAAGGCGTTTAAAACATTTAAATAATATGGATTCTAAAAAATGAAAAAATCAATATCTATCTCATCTAAACAATTATTGAAACTAACAAT
>JADHQW010000038.1 GCA_016777705.1 Alphaproteobacteria bacterium
TAACTTATGTGTTGATATATTTAAAAGAAATAATCAAACATTTGGATTTGAAGAATATAGAAGAGATCCTGAAACGAATTCTGGTTGGTACAAAATTGGATTTTATAGCAATAAAGTATTTAAAAATGATACTGAAGCTTTAAAGTATGCCAAGAAACAAATATCATGGTTAAAAAATAAAATATGAAAATTGTGAGTTTATTACCTGCGGCTACGGAAATTCTTTGTGATATGGGTTTGGCAGAATATATAAGTGCTGTAAGTCATGAGTGTGACTATCCTTCAGCAGTAAAGAATAAAATAAAAATCACTTCGAGTATAATTCCTAATAACACCGACCAAAATGCAATTGATAAATTGGTAAAAGAGGCTGTTAAAAATAATATTCCACTTTATGCAGTAGATAATGAACAACTTAATACAATTAATCCTGACTTAATAATCACTCAAGGATTATGTGATGTGTGTTCAATTTCTGAAGATAAAATACAAGCAACATTAAAAAATAACTTATGTACATTATCATCAAGCACAGAGGTTATTTCATTAAATGGCATTACTTTTGAAGAAATATGTCAAGATATTCTAGCAATTGGGAAAGCCGTAAAAAAAGAAGAAATAGCAAGAAAAATGATAAAAGAGGCTATTCTTACTAAGTATAAAATTACTAAAGAAAAAAATAGAGGTAGTTTACTCCTTCTCGAATGGATTGACCCTTACTTTAGTGCAGGTCATTGGATACCTGAACAAATTGAAATGGCCGGCTTTATCTCTTCAATTGGAAAAAAAGGTGAAAAATCAAAGCAGATTTCTGCTGAAGAAATAATTAAGAAAAATCCTGATTATATAGGACTAATTTGCTGTGGTTATAATCTTGAAGAAAATATTTTTTTTTCACAAAAAATATATCAGGATGAAAGAATAAATCATTTAAGTGCTATAAAAGAAGAAAGAGTATTTGCCTTCGACTCTAATTCTTATTTTAGTAGACCCTCACTCCGCATATTAGAAGGAGTAAAACAATTAAAAAAAGCAATTCTACAAAATGATAGAAGTTTTCACTGCAAAAGACTTTAAATTTTATAAATAACTGGAAATTCTTTTCCTGTTAATTTGTCACCAGTATTAAGTTTTACACTCTCAAAAGGTGGGGATCCCTTACCTTTTCTATCTACAAAAACGGCATCATCCCCAACTATTCTTGCAGAAAAAACTCTTCGTCTAGAATTTTTATTAACATTTTCAGATGCTCCATGTAATGTTCTAAAATCAAAGGCAACAGCGTCCCCTGCTTTGATATCCCAACTTAAAATCTTGTAATCTTTTCTATTAGAATTTATATCAGGAACATCCTCAGAATTATCATTTTCATATAAATCGTTTCCGTTAAATCTCTTTGGTTTATGTAAAACATTAGATAAATGTGATCCCGCAATACACTCAAGACAACCTTCTTTGGATATGTCATCCAAAGCTATCCAAAAACTCACAGACTGCGCACCATCAACACAATAATAAGGTTTATCTTGATGCCACGGAGTAACTATTGACGATCCTGGTTCTTTAACTAAAACATGATCATGAAAAAATTGTGATTGCTTTGATTTCATCAACTTTGAAGCATAAAACCCTAATTTTGATTTAAAAACAAAATCTTTAAACTCAGGAATTCTATCCCAATTAACTAAATCTTGAAAAAAAGGAGCTGTACCATCATCTGGGGTATAAGATCTCTCCCTTACACTAGGATTTTCTATTAGTTTATCTACGCCAATTCTTAATTTATCAAGCCAGTCAATAAACATTCCTTTACATAGAACAGCGCCATCTCTTGAAAAATCTTCTATTGTTTTGTTATCTATAAATTCCATCCCATTCCTTCACTGGTTCTAACTTACCATCTTTACCTAATTTTGGTCTGTTTTTAGTAAACGTATTTTCAGATCCAACAACTCCATAATCCATATATCCTAAACGCACTAAGGGGCGTGCGGCAGAAGCATTAAAAAGACCATCTTTTATAAATTTATCATTGATATAAATGCCAACGACTTGACCAAAAATAACATAATTTCCTGTGCCTTTATCTCTATCCACATTTGGGAGGTCTACAGTTTTCCAATGTTTACACTCAAGAGCAGCTGCTGCCTCTGAAACAAATGGAGCTGATACAAAATTACCAATTTTAGGATTTAAACCTGCTAACTTAAATTCATCAACTTCCGGCCCTGCTGGAACAGAACTGCCATTCATATGGTCAAACAACTCTTCAGTTGCAATCGATACAGTAAACTCACCAGTTTCTTCAATATTTTTAACAGAATCTTTAATGTCTACAGAAGAAAACATAACATAGTGAGGTCTGTCAGCAATAGCATTAAAGTAACTATAAGGAGCTAAATTATAATTACCGGCTTTAGAACAACTTCCTATCCAACCTATTGGTCTAGGTGCAACAATTGCTTTAAAGGGATCATGAGGTAAATTGTGATTGTTTTTAATAGTGTCATAATGCATTCTTGTGTCCAATCGGATTCATAATTGATCTCTAAAAATAAACAATATTAATGAAAAGTATAGGATATTTTTTTAGAATGAATGTATCTTATAAATCAACAAATAAATACGGTGCATTATGAAAAATCAGACAATAAATACAATTGGGTTTATTGGGTTAGGCGTCATGGGAAACTCCATGTGCAAAAACTTACTCCAAAACAAAAATTGGTCAATTATGGTTAACGACATAAACAAAAACAAAGAAGAAGATTTACATAACCATGGAGCAATTATTGCGTCTGATATTGAAGATATTTTTGATAAATCTGATGTGATTATAACGTGTCTTCCTGGAGGAAGTTTTGTTTATGAAATGTACTTTGGTAAACAGAACATGATATCTTTTATAAAACCAAATCAATACATTGTAGATATGTCAACTTCTCAACCAGATCTAATGGTTAAATTAAATGTTGACATCAAAAAGAAAAATTCTTTTTTTGCTGATGCTCCTATAGGAAAAACAAGGCAAGCTGCTATAGACGGAACACTTGCTATAATGGTTGGATCAGATTTAGATACTTTTAAACATTTACTACCTATTTTTAATTTAATGGGAGAAGATATTATGCATTGCGGAGATGTAGGGTCTGGTCAATTAACTAAAATAATGAATAATATGATACTTTTCGAGACAGTAGTTGCACTTAGTGAAGCTGCCAATATTGCAGAAAAATATGGTATGAACGTTGGTAAATTATTTAATAATATAACTAAATGTTCTGGAGACAGCTTTGCACTTAAAAACCATGGGATCAAAAGTATTGCAAAAGATCACTTCCCTTCCCCAGCTTTTTCTTCTGAATATGCGTTAAAAGATTTATCTTACGCCTTAGAGCTTGGAAATAAATTAAAGATAAAATTACCTGGTGCCGAAACAGCAAAAAAACTGCTTCAGACAAGTATAGAACAAGGTGACAAAGATCTGTATTTTCCAGTAATTAAAAAATATTTAAAATAGATTTACCCTCTACCAACAAAAGGCATTTTATTTGCCATAACTGTCATATTTAATACATTTACTGTAACGGGTAGTTTAGCCATATATAATACTGCCTCTGCAATATGAATTGAGTCTATGACTGGTTCAACACTCATCTCACCAGTCGCTTGAGGCACACCTTCTTTCATTCTAGCTGTCATAGGAGTCTCTGCATTACCTATATCAATTTGACTACATGCAATATCATACTTTCTACCATCTAAAGAAATTGTTTTAGTCATTCCTGTAACTGCATGCTTAGTAGCTGTATAAGGAATAGAACCAGGTCTAGGGGTAGCAGATGACACACTCCCATTATTAATAATTCTACCACCTTGAGGAGTTTGTTTTCTCATTAAAGCAAATGCATATTTTGCACATAAAAACATTCCATTAAGGTTTATATCAACTACACTCTTCCAATTTTCAAATGGCATTTCATCAATTGATTGTGCAGGAACACCTATGCCTGCATTATTGAATAAGATGTCAATTCTAGCGTGTTTTTCTTCTATAATTTTGAATGAATTTTCAACAGCTTTTGGATCGCTGACGTCACATTGTAATATTTCCGTCTGTCCAGAACATAATTCCTGAGTTTCAATCAATTTATCTTTACGTCTTCCTACTAAATAAACAATAATACCTTCTTTTGATAGGACTTCCGAAACTCTTCTACCAACACCAGTTCCTGCTCCAGTAACCATTGCAATTTTTGACATTTGTAATTTCCTCTTACTTAAACACTAGCTATTTTCATTAACATGTATAATACTATAATAACATTTACTACCAAAAAAAATACTACTTAGAATAAAATATTATGACCAAAAAAGTATATATAGGATGTGGTGCAGGGTTTTCTGGTGATAGATTTGACGCGTCCATTCCAATCGTTAAAGAATTTAAAAAAATAACAGCACCAAAATATTTAATGTTTGAAGTACTTGCTGAAAGAACTTTAGCAATTGCCCAGCAATTTAGAATCAAAAATCCAGAAGAAGGATATTCTCCGTTTTTGGATTCATACATAACACCTATATTAGACGATTGTCTTGAAAACAATATCAAGATTATATCAAATATTGGTGCTGCAAATCCACTAGGTGCTGCCAAAAGAATACTTGAAATTGCAAAAAAACAAAATATCAGGCCTCCTAAAATTGGAGTTGTTATAGGTGATGACTTATTAGAGTACATGTCCAATGATGAAATATTAAGTAGTCCTACTGTTGAAGGGTTAGACTTTTCTAACAATAAAATAACTGCCGCCAATGTATATCTTGGCGCTCAACCAATAGCAGACGCATTAGAAAAAAATGTAGATATAGTTGTGGTTGGTAGAACAGTTGATAGCGCGCTAGCTTTAGGTCCTTTGTTATATGAGTTTAAATGGAAAGCAAATGAACTTAACTTAATTGGATCTGGAACTATATGTGGCCATCTTTTAGAATGTGGTGCTCAAGTTACAGGCGCCTACTTTGCTGATCCAGGCTTTAAAGATGTTCCTGATCTTGCGAATGTTGGTTTTCCAATAGCAGAGTTTAGTGAAGATGGATCATTTGTAATAACTAAACCTGAAGGAACAGGAGGTTTAGTTAGCAAAGCCACAGTAACAGAACAGTTATTATATGAGACACATGATCCGTCTAGTTATTTAGTACCTGATGTAACCGCTGACATGACTAACTTAATATTAGAAGATGATGGTATTAACAGAATTCTTGTTAAAGGTGGAGCTGGAAGAAAACCTCCTGAAAAATTAAAAGCAACTATTTGTAGTGACAATGGATTTATGGGAGAAGCTGAAATCAGTTATGCAGGTCCAAACGCCCTTGCTAGAGCTAAACTTGCTGGTAATGTAATAAATGAAAGAGTGCAAACTTTAGGTTTACAAGGTCAAATACGTACTGAAATAATTGGTGCTGGTTCTGTTCATTTCTCTATGGATGAGACCCCTTCATATGAACTTACAAATGATGGAGACTATAGAGTAAGAACATCTGCAATATACCCTCATAAAGAGCAAGCTCAACAAATGATCGATGAAGTTCTATCTTTATATTGTTGTGGACCAGCTGCAGGTGGTGGTGCTCGAGCGTATGTTACAGCTCAATCCTCTACGGCATCTATTCTTGTAAATAGACAGTTGGTAGATCCAAATATAAAAATTAGAATCTTATAAAAATATAATTGAGGTATTTATGAAAAAAATAAATTTACCTGTTCATGCAATTGCTCATGCAAGAGCTGGTGATAAAGGAGATGTATCAAATATCTCACTAATTGCATATTTAGATAATGGGTGGCAATTAATAAATTCTTTGGCAACAGAAGAGGCTGTTTTAAATATATTTAAACATTTAGGAGCGACAAAAGTGGATAGGTATGAATTACCTGGATTGAAAGCTCTAAATTTTGTAATACAAAATGCACTTGGTGGTGGTGTAAATAGTTCATTAAGATTAGATAGACATGGTAAAACTTTATCTTCTCATTTACTAAATGAACTAGTTTTACCAATAACTGAGAATATGATACCTATAAATTCTCCCTATTTAAAAAAATTTAAGGATTGAAAAATGAAAGAAGCCGGATCTTTACTAGTAGAGTTATTAGAAAATCAAAAAGTAGATAGAGTCTTCTGTGTGCCAGGTGAAAGTTATTTGTCAGTGATGAATGGTCTTCAAGAAACCTCAATAGAAACTATTTTATGCAAACATGAGGGTGCAGCCTCTATAATGGCCGAAGCAGATGGAAAGCTTACTGGTAGACCAGGCATTGCTTTCGTAACAAGAGGACCTGGAGCTACGAATGCCGCTGCAGGTATTCATATTGCACAACAAGACAGTACTCCTATGATACTTTTTGTAGGACAAATTGGTAAAGAAATGTATGGTCGTGATGCGTTTCAAGAGGTAGATTATCAACAATTTTTTGGAGGTATGGCAAAATTAGTTGTTGAAGTTCAACAAGCTGAGAGATTACCTGAAATTGTATCACGCGCTTATCACACAGCTATGTCAGGTAGACCTGGGCCTGTAATAATAGCCTTGCCTGAGAATATGCTTACAGAAAAAACTGATGAAAAAGCAACAAGTTTCATTGATCAAGTTTCTTCGGCTCCTTCAACTAAAGATTTAGCACAGTTTATTGAAGAAATTAAAGCTGCGGAAAACCCTGTTCTTGTTCTGGGTGGATCTATATGGTCTGAAGAAGCAGAAAAAGATCTAGCTTCTATTTCTGAAATGCTTGGATTATCAATTTTAACATCTCACAGAAGACAAAGTCTTTTTAATAATTTACATAAAAACTATGGTGGAGATCTAGGGTTAGGGGTAAATCCGAAATTAATTAATCGCATAAATGAAAGTGACTATATTGTATTGCTGGGAGCCCGATTAAGTGAAAACCCTTCACAAGGATTTTCTCTGTTTGGTATTCCAGAACATGATAAAAAAATAGTTCACATTCACCCAGGTCCCGAAGAAATTGGAAGAATATATAACCCTCATCTCGGGATTGTATCTAACCCAATAGATTTTGTAAGTGCTTTAAATAATGCCCTAAAAGGGCTAAACACTAAACCATCACCTATAAAAGAAGAAAAAGCAAATCAAGCTCATGAAGATTATATTGATTGGGGTGATATGCCACTTGAGGCTCCAAATTCAGGTGTTGATCTCACATCGGCATTTAGAACATTAAGAAAAGACATAGAACCTAATACTATAATTACAAATGGTGCAGGTAATTATGCTGTTTGGGGGCATAGATTATTTAGGTTTACTAAGCTTAGAACTCAACTTGCGCCTATTTCAGGTTCGATGGGATACGGACTCCCTGCTGCCATAGCTGCTAAATTACGTTTTCCTGATCAAATGGTAATTGCCCTTGCAGGTGATGGTTGTTTTCAAATGACTGAAAATGAGTTTGCAACAGCAGTTCAATATAATGCTGCAGTTATTGTTTTGGTTATTGACAATGAGATGTATGGAACTATTAGGATGCATCAACATAAAAACTATAAAGGAAAATATAAACATACTGGCTTAGTTAATCCTAATTTTGCCGATTTAGCTAAATCCATGGGTGGTCAAGGATATTCGGTAGACAACACTGAAGACTTTTATGATATTTTTGTTGAAGCTACTAAATGGGCTAAGAAAAACAACCTACCTGCTTTACTTCATATAAAAACAGGTTCAGAAATGGTTCTACCTGGTAAACGCTTTAGTGCACTTTAACATTCAATTTAAATTATTTAATTTAAAATTGTTACCTAAAACAACTTTTTGATTTTTTAGTTCCTTAACGTTTTCAGCACATACTTGTTCCATAATATTTGATAGTTCATCTTTTAAAATATCGTGAACATGATTAGCTCCTTTAGCACCTAATGCAGCTAATCCAATAATAAAAGGTCTGCCAGTCATAACAAAATCTGCACCAAGCATTAATCCTTTACAAATATCTTGTCCTGAATAAAAACCTGAATCAATAATAATTGGAAACTTAGATCCAACTTTTTTCCTTATTTCAGGTAAAATTTGCAATGTACTTGGCGCTATGTCTAGTTGACGACCACCATGATTTGAAAGATATATAGCATCAACAAATTTAGTTGTTTTAATTGCATCTTCAATATCCATTAATCCTTTTAAAATAATTGGACCTTTCCAAATATCACGAACTTCTTTTAAATAATCCCAATCTAAATAACGTTGCATTTGACTTCCAGCAAATCCAGCTTTGGATTTAGCATTACCATGCCAACTACCATCACTATATTGATCCATGGTGCCAAAAGCAGGAATACCATTTATTAAGGTTCCTATTGACCAAGATGGACAAATTGCTGCTTGAAAAAAAGTTCTCAAGTTATTTTTAGGAGGTACAGAAACGCCTGCCATTCTTAGTCTTTCCCTCCTACTAGAAGCTGGTATATCAGCAGTAATTATAAGATTTTTAAAACCAGAGTCTTTAGCTCTTTTTAGTAAGTCATTCCTAATTACTTTATCAGCTGGTGGATAAAGTTGAAACCACCCATTTCCATCTAAATGCTTTCCAACTTCTTCAACAGAAGTGCAAGACACAGTGGATAAAGAAAAAGGTATATTATTTTTTACAGACATTTTGGAAAGTGCTATTTCAGCACCAGGCCACATTAAACTTGTCATCCCAACTGGTGCCATTCCAAAAGGTGCATCATATTCATAACCAAACAATTTTGTTTTTAAATTAGGATTTACGGTACCTTTAAGGTATTGAGGGACTAAGAAAACTTCATTAAATGCTTTTCTGTTATTCTCTAACGCTTCATCATACCCAGTCCCTGCAAATAAATACTCCGCAGCAAAATGTGGCATTCTTCTTTTTGCAACACCAACCATATCACTAACTCTTGGGTATTTATCAACCAGACTAGACAAAACTTTCTCCATAAATATAATAATGTTATATGTTTAACATGTTATTTTTTAAAATAATAATATTTAAAATAATAGTAATAAAATTAATTATACAACCTAGAAAGATTAATTAATGATTGAAAATCCTCCATTGATACAGATTAAAAAATCTACAAGTAGAAATAGACCTTCTCAAAAACAAATTGATTCTTTCAAAGATATCCCCACTAGCTTTATTTGTGATGCTTTAAGTGGTTACGCAGCCTTAGATCCAGGGATTAAACCATTATCGATACCTGGTAAGACTGTAAATCATATAGTAGGTCCAGCGCTTACTGTTTTTTCTGGAGCGGCAGATGTGCTTGGTATGGCAATAGCTTTAAGTGAAATTCAAGAAGGAGATATAGTTGTAAATTGTGTAAATGGATTTCAGGGGACAGCAGCAGTTGGTGACCGTATTGCAGGAATGATTAGAAATAACGGTGGCAAAGGACTTGTAACAGATGGTCCAATGAGAGATTTAAATGGTATTATTGAAACTGGCTTGGACTGTTTCTGCACAGGTTTAAACCCAAACTCGCCATATAATAGTGGCCCTGCAAAAATTGGCTACTCTATTGACATTGGAGGGAAAACTGTTAACAGCGGTGATATAGTTGTAGCTGATACAGACGGAGTAGCTGTAGTTCCTTTTGATGAAATTGATGAAGTTATAAATAAATTACAAAGAATAGTTGAAGTTGAAAATGCTATGGATAAAGAAGTATCTGAAGGTCTTAAAATTTCTCAAAAAGCTCTAGATTTTATTAATAGTGACCAGGTGATTTACACTGATTAATTTATCTACTGATAAACTTTTCCATCAGTGATATTTTGTAAAAACTCCATTGAAATATTCTGGTTAATATCAATAACTTTAAAGCCTTCTTTTGTTATATCTATTACGGCGTAATCAGAATAAACTCTTGATACTACACCTGCACCTGTGAGAGGTAATGTACAGGTTTGAACCAATTTAGGCTTACCTTCTTTTGTAATATGTTGTGTCATAACAAAAACATTTTTTGCACCTGCAACCAAATCCATAGCGCCACCCACAGCTGGAATCCCTTTACCTGTAGACCAATTGGCAAGGTCTCCATTTATAGAAACTTCCATAGCACCAAGGACGCAATAATCTATATGACCTCCTCTTATCATAGAAAAACTGTCTGCATGATGGCAAAAACTTCCACCAGGCAAAATCGTAACTGGTTTTTTGCCTGCATTAATTAAATCTAAATCAATTTCGTTTTCATTTGGTGTAGGCCCCATTCCCAACAAACCATTTTCAGAGTGATAAATAATTTCACGATCTTCTTTAATATGCTGTGAAACAAGTTCGGGCATTCCTATGCCAAGGTTAACATAAGAAGCATGTGGTAAATCATTAGCAATTTTTGACGCAATAGAATTCCTATCCCATCCTTTAATAACATTTTTCAAGTCTGGATTTATCATGGATATATAATACCTTCCTCAATTGCATTTGACTCAATAATTGGATTTTCAACTTGGATGATTTTTTGTACGAAAATGCCTGGGGTAATTACATGCTCAGGATTGGTTTCATCTGGTTCTATAATTTTTTTGGTCTGAATTAAAGATTGCTTAGCTGCCATGCACATTATTGGATTAAAATTTCTAGCCGTTTTATTAAACGTCAAGTTTCCATATCTGTCAGCCACATCAGCTTTTATAAAAGCAAAGTCAGCGGAAAGAGCTTCTTCTAAAATGTATTTTTTGTTGTTAAAAACTTTTTCTTCTTTTCCTTTCGCTAACGGAGTTCCTACTGCAGTTGCTGTATAAAAAGCAGGTATGCCTGATCCTGCTGCTCTTATTCTTTCAGCTAAAGTGCCTTGAGGTACAACCTCTAATTCTATTTCACCGTTATTATATAATTCAGGAAAAGTAATAGCTTTAGCTGATTTTGCAAATGAACAAATAACTTTTTTTACTTGCCTTTGACCTATCAATGCTCCTAGTCCTACTCTACCATTTCCAGCGTTGTTAGCAATAATTGTTAAATCTTTTGCACCATGATCAATTAAAGCGTGTATCAATTCAATTGGACTTCCAGCCTCACCAAAACCACCAAGCATAATTGTAGCACCATTAAAAACATCACATAACATTTCTGAGAAATCTGTTTTAACTTTGTTAATTAACATGTTAACCTTTGCTATTATTGATAATTTTAATTATAAGATATACTTTAAATTATATACTAAAAAAACATTAAACTGAATGGTAATAAATTATGAATTTTGAGTACTCAGAAAAAGAAGAAAACTTTCGTTTAGAAGTAAAAGAATGGCTTAATCAAACACTTCCAAAGTCATTATCCGAAAAAGTTAAAAAATATCAAAGGTTAACAAAAGAAGACTATGAAATTTTTATGAAAAATTTGAGTGCTAAGGGGTGGTTAGCGTGGCATTGGCCTGTGGAATATGGAGGTACTGGATGGAATGCGATTGAAAAACATATTTTTGAAGAAGAAATAATTAAAGCATCTGCTCCAAGAATTATTCCATTTGGAGTAAATATGCTTGGACCTGTGTTAATTGAATTTGGTTCAGAAGAACAAAAAAAATATTATCTTCCTAGAATATTAAATAATGAAGACTGGTGGGCCCAAGGTTACTCTGAACCTGGAGCTGGATCTGATCTTGCAAGTTTAAAGACTACAGCAATTGATAAAGGCGATCATTATCTTGTTAATGGACAAAAAACATGGACTACTCTTGGTCATCATGCTGATAAAATTTTCTGCTTAGTAAAAACAGATCTGGAAGCGAAACCACAGCTTGGTATTTCTTTTTTACTAATAGACATGGATACACCTGGCATAGAAGTAAAACCCATTGTTACTCTTGATGGAGAACATGAAGTTAATGAAGTTTGGTTTACAGATGTAAAGGTTCCTAAAAAAAATATAGTTGGAAAAGAAAATGAAGGCTGGACTTATGCTAAATATCTATTGACCTTTGAGAGAACGGGAATTGCAGGAGTACCATATTCAAAATCAGCATTAAATCATTTAAAAGTAATTTCAAAAAAATCTCTTAAAAATGGAAAACCTCTTATTGAGGACCCAGTTTTTTCTTCTGAAGTTGCGGAGCTTGAAATTGATCTTCTGGCAATGGAAATCTTCAATATAAGAACTGTTAGTGCTGCTGCAGAAGGTAAAGCACCAGGAATGGAGAGTTCTCTTTTAAAAATAAAAGGTACATTAGTCAGACAAAAAACAACTGAACTTCTTAGAAAAGCACTTGGACCTCAAGCTTTACCTTATTTACCAGAGCAATTTGATGAAGGATGGAATGAAATGCCAATTGGCCCAGACTATGCAGGCCCAATTGCAAAGCAATACTTTAATATGCGTAAAATATCTATATATGGAGGATCTAACGAAATCCAAAAAAATATAGTTGCTAAAGCATCGTTTGGATTATAGGGCATAATATGGATTTTTCATTATCTGAAGAAAGAAAAATGCTTCAAGAAACAGTGGCTAGGTTTTTTGAAAGCAATTACCCAAATATAAATAAGCGCAACGAAAATGTAAATTTACCAGAAGGATTTTGTAAAAATTTTTGGAAAGAAAGCGCAGAACTTGGCATTATAAGTGCCCTAGTTTTACCTAAATTTGGAGGGTTAGGTGGTGACGGTGATGACATTTCAATAATATTTGAGTTAATTGGAAAATCTTTATGCGTAGAACCATTTCTAGCGTCAGGAGTGTTGTCGAGTACTATTTTATCCTCAGTAAGCAACCCTAATTTAGATTTAATCAACCAGATTGTAGAAGGTAAGCTATTAATTGCATTTGCACATACAGAGATGAATAACCGATATGAAGATAGTTTTATAGAAAATAGTGCTTCATTAAAAGATAATAAATGGTGTCTTAATGGTACGAAATCCTTTGTTATTAATGGCGATACTGCAAACAAAGTAATTGTTTCAGCTAGGATTGATGGGGATGTAAACGACAAAGCTGGAATTGGATTATTTTTAGTAGATAACGATCAAATAAAAAACAGATCTTATAATACTGTTGATGGGTATAGAGCATCTGAACTAATTTTTGATACTACAAAAGCAGAACTTATAGCTAGAGATAATGAAGCGCTGAGCTGCATCATTAAAGCTAACTCTGCAGGCGCTCTGGCACTCTCCGCTGAAGCTTTAGGTATTATGGAAACTTGTTTCAACTTAACTTTAGATTATTTAAAAACCAGAAATCAATTTGGGAAATCAATAGGTTCTTTTCAAAGCATTCAACATAGAATGGTTGATATGATGCTTGAAATTGAACAAGTGAAATCAGCAGTAATGTTAGCTTCATCAACTTACCGATCTGATGAAAAAACTCGAGATAAAAATATTTCAGCTGCTAAAAATTTAGTTGGTAGAGTTGGTAAATTAGTTGCAGAAGAAACTATTCAATTACATGGTGGTATTGCAATGACATGGGAGTATTCAGCTTCACACTATGCAAAAAGACTTATAATGATAGACCATTTAATGGGTGATAGTGACTATCATAGAGATAGATTTAAACTTTTAAGCGCATCTAATTTGTAAG
>JADHQW010000039.1 GCA_016777705.1 Alphaproteobacteria bacterium
GCGGAGGCTACTGAAGGTGCTGTTAAAGTTGCAAGAAGGTATGCGTGGGCAAATGGTGAAAAAGACAGAACTGAGATTTTATGCGCAACAGGTGCTTTTCATGGAAGAACTCTTGCTATGTTAGCTGCTAACGATAGACCTTTATTTAGAGAAGGCTTCGGGCCATCTGCTCAAGGATTTACTCATGTAGAATGGGGTAATATAGAAAGTTTAAAAAAACTTATAGGTAGGCATGTTGCAGCTATTTTAGTTGAACCTGTCCAAGGTGAAGGAGGAGCTAGGAAAGCTCCCGACGGTTATCTTAAATTATTAAAGGATATAGCTTTAGAAAATGGATCTTTATTAATTTCAGATGAGGTGCAAATAGGTATGGGTAGATCAGGAACATTATTTGCCTATCAACAAGAAGAAATTGAACCAGATATAATTGCTCTAGCTAAAGGACTTGGCGGTGGTTTTCCTGTTGGTGCTGTAATGGCAAAAGCTGAAGTGGGAGACGCCATGGTTCCGGGAACTCATGGAAGTACATTTGGAGGTAATCCATTAGCCATGCAATCAGCCAACGCTGTTCTTGATCTTTTATTAGAAGACGGTTTTTTACAATCTTTAAGAGATACCATTAGGTATTTTGATAATAAAATGGATGAATTGATTTTAAATGATAAGAGTAATTTTTCTGTAATTGTTAGAAAAAAAGGTTCTGGAATGTTAAGAGGTTTCGAGTTAAACGAAAACTATACAGCAGCAGATTTTGGGAACATTGCTAGAGAAAAAGGTCTTTTATTAGTAGGAGCTGCTGAAAATACTATTAGATTGTTACCTCCTTTAAACACCTCAAAAGAAGAGATTAATATGGCTTTTGAGTTGCTTAATCAAGTAATTCTCGAGATTAAGAAAAAATAAAATATGCCTAATTTCATAGATTTAAAAGATCTATCAAAAGATCAATTATTAGATATAATTTCATTATCCATAAAATGGAAAAATCAAGAGCATTCAAAATTTATGACAGATAAGCACGTTGTATTGATTTTTGAAAAACCTTCGCTTAGAACTCGAATTTCTTTCGAAGTTGGTATAAACCAGCTTGGTGGAATGACTTATTTACTCAATGAAAAAGAAATGCAATTGGGTGAAAGAGAGACTATTGAAGACACAGCCAGAGTTCTGGAGAGATATGCTGATATGGTTGTAATTAGATGTTTTGGGCATGATCAGATAAAGAAATTTTCCAAAGTTTCAAATCTTCCAGTTATTAATGCTTTGACTGATTTCAGCCATCCATGTCAGGTTGTTGCTGATTTAGTTACAATTAAAGAACATTTGGGTGATCTTAAAAATAAAAAAATTGCTTGGTTTGGTGATTGTAATAACGTTTTACAAAGTTGGATTGAAGCATCTGTTATACTAGACTTTGAACTAAATATAGGTTGTCCCAAAGGAATTATACCTAATTTAAATACTATTTCCTGGGCCAATAAAATAAATAAAAAAATTAAAATCAATCATAACCCACTTCAAGTTTCTGAAGGAGCTGATTGTGTTATTACTGATACCTGGCAGTCTATGGGAGATGAAGGATCTGTTTCTGAAGAAATATATTTACCATTTCAAGTCAATAAAAATATTATGAGACAGGCAAAAGACAATGCAATTTTTATGCACTGTTTGCCTGCTTATCGTGACAAAGAAGTTAGTTCTGAGGTTCTTGAAGGAAAACAATCTGTTGTTTTTGATGAGGCAGAAAATAGATTGCATGCACAAAAAGCGATTATGCATTTCTGTTTGAATTCAAATTAATTTTATTATAGTCAAAATCACATGAAACTTGATAATCACATAATTCCATTTCAATTAGGCGGTAATAGAGTTAGAGGCAGCATCGTAAGACTTGGAACAGCAGTATCAGATATTATCAAACGTCATAAGTATCCCCAAAATATCGAGAGTCTACTTGCGGATACTTTAACTATAACTGCGTGTTTAGGTTCTAGAATGAAGCATGATGGTGTATTTACTATTCAAGCTAAAGGTACTGGGGAAGTTCATACTTTATTTTCTGATGTAACAAACAATGGGTTTCTCCGAGGATACGTCGGTTTCAATACAGATTTGACAATTCAAGATAAAGACTTAATTTCATTAATGGTTTCTGGTCATATAACCTTCACATTGGATCAAGGTAAATACTCTAAAAGGTATCAAGGGATTGTTGCTCTTGAAGATAAAAGTATTTCTAAGTCTGCAGAGTTATATTTTAATAATTCAGAACAACTGGAAACTAAATTTGTTGTTTTTAACAATTATGATTCTGAATGTTCGTCTAAAGAAAAATTATTTCCGTCTGGGTTAATAATGCTTCAAAAATTGCCTAATAAAACAGATATGGATGAAGAAGAAAATAAAGAAGTTTGGGAAAATTCATTAAATTTTTTGTCAACTTTAAAAAAAGAGGAGTGCTTATCTGTTTCCTTAACATCTAGGGATATTCTTTTTAGATTATTTAATGAAGTTGGTGTAACTGTATATGATGAAATAGTTGTTCAAGATAAATGTAGATGTTCAAAAGAGAAAGTAGAGTTAGCTATAAAAAATTTAAATAAAGATGAATTAAATGAGATTGCAGACGAAAAAGGAAACATCAAAGTAATATGTGAGTTTTGTAAAATGGAAAGATCTTTTAATTATGTGTGATAACTGGATTTTAATTTTTCCAAAATAATGGAGAAAACATCACTAATATAGCAAATATTTCTAATCTTCCTAAAATCATGCCAGCGCACAAAAATAGTTTTCCAATGTCTGGAATTGATTTATAAGAGCCTGATGGACCTATAATATCACCTAATCCAGGACCAACGTTACCAATCGCTGAAGCGGCTCCAGATATAGATGTTATTAGATCTAAACCTAATCCTCCTAACAAACAAGCAAGAATTGCAAAGGAAATTATATAAAGAAAAAAGAAACCCATAACAGATTCAGCTACGTTCTCAGGTATTGGTTTCTGGTTGTAATAAGAAACTACCACTGCGTGAGGTCTTATGAGTTTAGATATTTGTGCTTTTGCATTTGCAACTAAAACTTGAATTCTGGCCATTCTAAGTCCACAAGTTGTTGAACCTGCACAACCTCCAACAAACATGAGTATCAAGAGTAAAGTTGTAGGAAAACCACCCCAATTATTAAAGTCAGATGTGCCAAAACCAGTTCCACTAATAATTGAAATCACATTAAAAGAAGCTAATCTCAGCGCATCAAGATAAGGGATATTGTTAAGATTGAGATAAATAGTGATAATCAGAACTGCTAATATTATCAGAATAAAAAACCACCTAACCTGATCATCTTTAATTAAATTTCGCCAACCATTTTTTGTTATAGATAAATAGTGAACAAAAGGTAAAGAGCCTACAATCATTCCAAAAATTATAATGATCTCAATAGTAGAAGAATTAAATGCAGCTAAAGATAATGACTTTGTGGAATAACCTCCAGTTGCAAGAGTTGTCATAGCATGGGCAACTGAATCAAAAATTGGCATTCCCGCACCCCATAACATAAACGCCCAAGCGGTAGTCAATGTTATATAAACTATACTTATTCCTGCTGCAAAACTTGCTGCCTTTGGAACAACCTTGTCAGGTGTTTCGTATGATTCGGTTTTAAAAAGTTGCATGCCTCCTATTGATAACATTGGTAAAATTGCAAGTGCCATTACAATAATACCAACTCCACCTAACCATTGAAGCAGTGCACGCCAAATTAAAATTCCATGAGAAGTTGAATCTAATGTATCAATTACCGTTGCACCAGTTGTTGTAATACCAGATGTTGATTCAAAAATGGCATCAGTAATACTCATATTAATATCTGAAAATAAAAACGGTAATGAACCAAATAAAGCAATGGATATCCATGCACTGTTGGTTAATAAAAAAGCTTGTCTTAATTCTAAATGTTCCGTAGCACTGCCTCTAGCAGAAAGAAACAAAGCCCCTCCAACAATTAAAGTTGTAAGAGATGAAGCTATAAAAGCTGGCCAATCTCTGCTTCCATAAAACCAATCTACCAATGCAGGAATTAACATAAACAATGATAATATGCATAAAAGCATACCTATTAGATAAATTATTGGTGCAAATTTCATAAAATTGTTACTTCAAACTAATTGTAAAAATATGTAATAATTATTTGATCATGTTCAAAAATCTATCTTGTAAATTCACATTCTCTAAAAAACAACCGCTAAATTGGTTAGTGGTCATGGTTACATCATTTTTCGATACGCCTCTTGTGCTCATACAGTGATGCTCTGCGTCAATAAAAATAGCAGTACCTTTTGGTTTTAAAGCTTTATCAATACAATCAACTATCTGTGCTGTCATGGTTTCTTGTGTTTGCAATCTCTTAGCAAAAGCGTCTAAAACTCTTGCCAATTTAGATATTCCCACTACTCTTTTATCAGGATAATAACCAATGCTGGCTCTTCCAATAATAGGAACCATGTGATGCTCACAGTGGCTTTCAAAGTTTATATTTTTTAATAATACAATATCATTATAACCTTCGATATCTTCAAAGGTTTTAGACAACAACTCTTGTGGGTTTTGATCGTAACCAGCATAAAATTCTTTAAAAGATTTAATTACCCTTTTAGGTGTTTCTAATAAACCTTCTCTATTAGGATCTTCGCCAATGTACTCAATTAATATTTTGACGGCTTTTTCAGCCTCACCTTCAGAGATTTCAGATTTAACGTCTTCATCAATAATAATTTTTGAAGCATTTAAAGAAGAATTCATTACACACCTTTTAGTTTAAAATAATAATAAGTAACAAATAAAATTATTTTAGAAAAGAAATATTATTTAAAATCTTTATCTATGAAACGAACTCAAATCCAAAGGTTTATAATCGCTAATAGCCTTATCACTCTCATCATGTGTTACAAGTATACATGGAATATTTCTATCTTTAACTTGCTTGATTACAAATAATCTAAAGCTATTTCTTTGGTCTGGGTCTAAAGATGAAAAAGGTTCATCTAATAATAAAGCAATAGGCTCTGATAATATGGCCCGAAGACAAGCAATTCTTGCTTTTTGCCCACCTGATAGAGTGTTGGGATACCTTTCTTGAAATCCATCCATATTTGATTTTTGTAAATGATTTTTAATCAACAATGATTTTTCTTCATTTTTAAGATTTTTATTCATGCCAAAAAGAAGATTTTGTTTTACTGTTAAATGAGGAAATAAAACTCCTTCTTGGAGCAAAAGCCCTATTCTTCTGTTTTCAGCAGCTGTTTCGTTTAATCTTTTATTATTAAGAACAATATCACCTTTAAATGACAAATTATCTTCAAAAATTCCTGAAATCACGTTTATTAACGAAGACTTTCCAATTCCACTCACACCAAAAATAGTTAAAATTTTTCCTTTTTCGACTTTTAGATTTAAATTCTTGATAAATTCATGCTCTTTAGGGGAGGTCCATTTTAAAGATATATTTTTCAATTCAAGCAATTTTTTTAGTTCCTTTAATTCAAAATTTATATACTAATATCAACTTATACATTGCTTAAAAGATAATATGATAAAACATTTTCTAAAAATAAAAAAATTATTAAATGGATCTGTGATTATACCTCAAACAAAGAAAAAAAAGTCAATTGTTGAGAATACGCAAGACTTTAAAGAATTTCTAATTTTAGCAAGATCTGAAATGGATAAAAACAACCTTTTTGATTGGAATGTTGAGCTTGATTTTGCAAAAGTTAGAGCTGGTGCCTGTCATTTTAATGAAAAAAAAATATCATTCTCAAGAAATTTTATAAAGAAATCATCTAAAGAAGATATTCAAGATACTATACTTCACGAAATTGCCCATGCTCTAGTTGGTCCTATGCATGGACATGATAAAGTTTGGAAAGCAATGGCTAGTAAATTAGGGTGTTCAGCAAAACGTTGTCATACTCTTGAGTTTTCAGATTATAAGTGGATTAGGTTTTGTGCCAACCATTGTTGGAAACAAAAGGTACACAGAAGGAAACCAAATTTAATTTGTAAAAAATGTGGTTCTCCTGTTCAATATCAGCAAAATATTTAATTTGATTTAATTTCCTCTAATTCAATTAATGTTCCTGAGAAGTCACCAGGATTAAGGAATATGACGGGGTTCCCATGAGCGCCAATTTTAGGAATACCGTCACCTAAAATCTTTACTCCAGCGGCTATAAGTTTTTCTATTGCATTTTCTAAGTTTGACACTTCATAACACATATGATGCATTCCACCATTTGGGTTTCTTTCAAGAAATTTACTAATAGGGCTCTGTTTATTTAAAGGTTCTAGTAATTCAACTTTTGTATTAGGAGATTCGATGAATACTATTTTAACGCCGTGTTCAGGTAATGATTGAGTTGAGCTAATGTTTGCGCCTAAGGCATTTTCCCAAATAGAGGAAGCTTTTTGTATATTAGGTACTGCGATAGCAATGTGGTTAAGTCTTCCTATTTCTGATAATATTCCTTTCATAAACTCTCCTAAAAATATTCGTAAAATGTATTAATTTCTTACTTACTTTCTAAATGTTACCCAAAAAAGCTCTGAATAGCATAAAATACTAAAATTATAATCAAACTAGCTTTTTTTAGTCATTCATTTCATTTATTAAATGCTAACATAATAATGTTTATTACTAGTTAATTTTCTTAATTTTTGATAAATATATATTTTATGCACTTTGGGGGACTAAGTTATTAAAAAATCAAGCAGAGAAATTATTTTGGAACTGCAGTCTAGAAGGGATCAAGCTCGCTTAGGTGGGGGTGAAAAGCGAATCGACAAACAGCATTCTTCAGGAAAACTTACAGCAAGAGAGAGAATAATAACACTCTTGGATGAGGGTTCTTTTGAAGAAACAGATATGTTTGTTGTTCACCGTATTAGAGACTTTGGTATGGATGGAAAGACAATTCCAGGTGATGGTGTAATAACAGGTTCAGGTAAAGTAAATGGTAGGTTAATTTACGTTTATGCCCAAGATTTTACAGTTTTTGGTGGTTCCTTATCTTCAGACCATGCAAAAAAAATAGTTAAAATAATGAAATTAGCCATTCAAAACAGAGCGCCAATAGTTGGTCTAAATGATAGTGGAGGTGCTAGAATTCAAGAAGGAGTTGAATCTCTAGGTGGATATGCTGACGTGTTTTTGCAAAATGCTTTGGCGTCAGGAGTGATACCACAAATTTCTATGATTATGGGACCGTGTGCTGGTGGAGCTGTCTATTCTCCTGCAATGACAGATTTCACGTTTATGGTTAAAGGTACAAGTTACATGTTTGTTACCGGGCCGGATGTTGTGAAAACTGTAACTTCTGAAGAAGTTACTGCGGAAGAACTTGGAGGCGCAGAAACTCATACGACAATTTCTTCAGTGGCAGATGCTGCATTTAATAATGATGTTGAGGCTTTAACAGTTCTTCGTAAGTTTATTACTTATATTCCTTCCAACAATGCAGAACCAGTTCCAAATAGAGAAACAGAAGATTCCAAAAAAAGAATTTCACTTGCTCTTGATACGATAATTCCAGAAAATCCTAATTTACCATATGATATGAAAGAACTTATTTTATCAATTGCAGATCAATATGATTTTTTTGAAATACAAGAAAATTATGCCAAAAACATTCTAATAGGTTTTATTAGGTTAGATGGTCAGACTATTGGAGTGGTTGCTAATCAACCAATGGTCTTAGCAGGCTGTCTTGATATAGATTCGAGTAGAAAAGCAGCTAGATTTGTAAGGTTTTGTGATGCTTTTAACATACCTATTTTAACGTTAGTAGACGTACCCGGGTTCATGCCAGGAACAACGCAAGAATATGGAGGAATTATTAAGCATGGAGCAAAGCTTTTGTTTGCGTATGCAGAGGCAACCACTCCAAAGGTAACGCTTATTACTAGAAAGGCATATGGTGGAGCTTATGACGTTATGAGTTCTAAGCATCTCAGGGGAGACGCAAATTATGCGTGGCCTACTGCAGAAATAGCAGTTATGGGTGCAAAAGGTGCTGTTGAGATATTGTTCAGAAATGAATTAGATGATCCTCAAAAAATAGAAAAAAGAACTCTCGATTATGAGGAAAGGTTTGCAAACCCCTTCATAGCAGCTGAAAGAGGATTTTTAGATGACGTTATTATTCCAAGTAATTCACGTTTCAGATTAATTCAGGCTTTTTCAAAGTTGAAGAACAAAACTCAAAGTAATCCAAAGAAAAAATTTGGTAATATACCCCTTTAACAGTCAAAGAAGTTTACGATGTTTAAAAAAATCTTAATTGCCAATCGTGGAGAAATAGCTTGTAGAGTAATAAAAACTGCAAAAAAAATGAACATCAAAACTGTCGCAGTTTATTCAGATGCAGATAGATATGCTGAACATGTACGTATGGCTGATGAATCAGTTTATCTTGGAAAATCTCCAGCTTCAGAGAGTTATTTAAAAACTGAGCTAATAATAAAGGCATGTAAAGATAAAAAATGTGATGCGTTACATCCTGGATACGGTTTCTTATCTGAAAATGCTAATTTTGCAGAAGCATTAGATAAAGCAGATATTGTTTTTATTGGTCCTTCCAAAAAAGCTATTGCTTCGATGGGAGATAAAATAGAGTCAAAAAAAATAGCTAAAGCAGCTGAAATTAATACTGTACCTGGTTATATAGGAGTAATTGAAAATAAAGAAAAAGCAGTCCAAATAGCTGATGAAATAGGTTATCCAGTTATGATTAAGGCAAGTGCTGGTGGTGGTGGTAAGGGAATGAGAATTGCTTTTTCAAGGGATGAAGTTGCTGATGGATTTGAAAGAGCCACTAGTGAAGCAATTAATAGTTTTGGTGACGAACGTATTTTTATTGAAAAATTTATAACAGAGCCAAGACATATCGAAATTCAAGTTTTGGCTGATAAACATGGAAACACAATCTATTTGGGTGAAAGAGAATGTTCTATACAAAGAAGAAATCAAAAAGTTATTGAAGAAGCACCATCTCCATTTTTAGATGAAGTAACTAGAAAAAAAATGGGTAATCAAGCAGTGCGATTAGCTGAGAAAGTAGGCTATTCTAGTGCAGGCACAGTTGAATTCATAGTTGATAAAAACAAAAATTTTTACTTTCTAGAAATGAATACCAGGTTACAAGTCGAGCACCCTGTAACTGAATTAATTACAGGTGTAGATTTAGTAGAGCAAATGATCTGTATAGCATATGGAGAAAAATTAAAACTTACTCAAGATAAAATCGTTCTAAATGGATCTGCTATTGAAAGTAGAATATATGCTGAAAATCCTTATAAAAACTTTTTACCTTCAATTGGAAGGTTAACTAAATATCATCCCCCTCAAGAAAAAACACATGATGATGGTTCAATCACAAGGAATGATACTGGCGTCCGTGAAGGTGATGAAGTTTCTATGTTTTACGATCCTATGATAGCTAAGCTTTGTTCTTGGGGTAAGACAAGAGAAATTTCTATTAAGAGGATGGAAACGGCATTAGATAATTTTTTATTGGAGGGCATTGATCATAATATACCCTTTTTATCATCTATTTTAGGAAGTAAAAGATTTAAGTCTGGTGATTTAACTACATCATTTATTGAAGACGAGTATCCTAAAGGGTATAATGGCCGAGTGCCAGATAAAAACGAGGAATGGATATTATCAACATTGTTCTTAGCTTATTACTTAAGCGAATTATCTAAAGATTTTTTAATTGATAATGGTGTTTCAGAAGAATGGGAAGTACAAATAAAGAATAAAAACATAGCTTCGGAAACAATAAATTTTCAATTTAAAATAAAAAAATCCTTAATATCTAACCATGAAATTTACATCAAGCCATTACCATTGAAGAATGTACCAGGCATAATTAATGATTATATCGAGGTAAACCTTCAAAAAAATTATGTCACTAAATTAGTTGCCGCTAATATAAAGCTATTTGATACAAATAAAACATCCATGCCAGAATTAATTCAATGTAGAATTAATAATACTGTTCCAAATCTAGAATTGAGTTATAGAGGAATTACGTTATCTGCGCTTATTTTACCAAAACATGTGGCTGATTATCATAAGTATATGAAACCAATAAAAATTATAGATAAGTCAAATCTGCTTTTATGCCCCATGCCTGGTAAGCTAATCAAGGTATTGGTTAAAGAAGGTGATACTATTGAAGAAGGCCAAGCTCTGTGTGTAGTTGAAGCCATGAAAATGGAAAACACTTTGTTGGCTGAAAAAAAATGTATAATTAACAAAATAAACTTTAGAGAAGGTGACACAGTATCGGTAGACGAAACAATAATGGAATTGAATTTTGAAAAATAAAGCAAAATTAAATTTATGAGGTCCAAATGACTGATGAAAATTCTAATTTACAAAATTGGAAAAGAAATGCTCTTAAAGAGCTCAAAAAAAAAGATATTGATGGAATTTTTATTGAAACTCCAGAGGGTATAAATATTAAGCCACTATACACTTCAGAAGATATAAAGAATATACAGCATCTTAATTCATACCCTGGAGCAGAACCTTTTTTAAGAGGCCCGAAGGCTACAATGTACACTGGACGGCCTTGGACTATTAGACAGTATGCAGGCTTTTCAACTGCAAAAGAATCAAATCAATTTTATAAAAAAAATTTGGCTTCTGGTCAAAAAGGATTATCCGTTGCTTTTGATCTAGCAACTCATAGAGGTTATGATTCAGACCACGAAAGGGTTCATGGTGATGTAGGTAAAGCTGGTGTTGCAATTGATAGTGTTGAAGATATGAAAATCTTATTTGAGGGAATCCCTCTAGATAAAATGTCAGTTTCAATGACAATGAATGGAGCTGTTCTTCCAGTGTTGGCTGGATATATTGTGGCAGCAGAAGAACAGGGTGTTGATGTTTCAGAGTTAAGTGGAACTATACAAAATGATATTTTAAAAGAGTTCATGGTCAGGAATACTTACATTTACCCTCCAGAACCTTCAATGAAAATCGTTTCTGATATTATTAATTATACATCTAAGAAAATGCCTAAGTTTAACTCTATATCTATTTCAGGTTATCATATGCAAGAAGCTGGCGCTTCGCTTGTTCAAGAATTAGCTTTTACAATTGCTGATGGTATAGAATATATTAGAGCTGCTACTAAGACAGGTTCATTAGTTGACGACTTCGCACCAAGATTATCTTTTTTCTTTGCTATTGGCATGAATTTTTTTATGGAAGCAGCAAAACTTAGAGCTGCGCGCTATTTATGGTCAGAGTGGACAAAAAAACTTTTTAATTGTAAAGATCCAAAATCACAAATGTTAAGAACACATTGCCAAACTTCTGGTGCAAGTCTTCAAGAGCAAGATCCATATAATAATATAATTAGAACAACTATTGAAGCGTTAGCTGCCACTTTAGGTGGGACACAGTCACTTCATACAAATTCATTTGATGAGGCTATTGGATTGCCTACAGATTTTTCAGCTAAAATAGCAAGAAATACACAATTAATTCTTCAAAATGAGACCGGTATTGCTGATACTGTTGATCCACTTGCTGGAAGTTATTTTGTTGAAAATCTTACAAAAGAGTTAATAGAAAAAGCAAATGAATTGATTGAAAAAATTGAAGAAATGGGAGGAATGACAGTAGCGGTTATTGAAGGGTTTCCAAAGTCTGAAATTGAAACTTCAGCTACAAAGCGACAAGCAAAAATAGATTCTGGTGAGCAGGTTATAGTTGGTGTTAATAAATTTAAATCTGAACAACAAGATCCTATTGACGTTCTTGATATAGATAACAATGCTGTACGTGATGAACAGATAAAAGAGCTGAAGAAAATAAAAAGCCTAAGAGATTCTGATCAGGTTTATCATGCTCTTAATAATTTAAAAAAAGCTGCGAAAGAGAATTCAGGAAATTTGCTTGACCTTACTATAATTGCAATGCGAGCAAGAGCCACTGTTGGAGAAGTGTCATATGCCTTGGAAGAAGTTTATGGTCGTTATGGTGTTAAACAAGAAATAGTAAAAAATGTTTATAAAAATTCATATACTAATAAAAATCATTTTATAGAAGTTGATAAAGCCCTTGATAATTTCAAAAATATCGCTGGAGAAAGCCCTAAAATCTTTATGGCTAAGTTAGGCCAAGATGGTCACGATAGAGGGGCCAAAGTCATTGCTTCAGCATTCACAGATATTGGCTTTAATGTTGAAATTGGCACCCTGTTTCAAACACCAACAGAGGCAGTCGAAATGGCTATAAACTTAGGTGTGCATGTTATCGGGGTATCTTCTCTTGCAGCAGGTCACAAAACGTTAATACCTGAATTAATAGATGAGCTTAAGAAAAGGCAAGCAGATGACATTCTTGTTGTATGCGGAGGCGTAATACCTGCACAAGATTATAACTTTTTATATGAAGCTGGAGTTTCTGCTATATTTGGTCCTGGCACCTCAATTCCTTTTGCAGCGTCAACTACAATTAACAAAGCATCAGCACAATTAATAAGAATGCATAATTATAGAAAATCTAGAACTAATAATTAACTAGTTATTTTAGGGAGAAATAATTGGCAAAATATAAAAATATTTATGAAAGTTGGAAGAAAAATCCAATTAATTTTTGGAAAAATTTAAGTAGGGATATAGATTGGAGCACAAAACCAAGTAAAATTTTAGATGATAAAAAGGCACCTTTCTACAGATGGTTCCCAGGAGCCACATTGAATACAAGTTATAATGCCATAGATAGACATGTTATTGCTGGTAAAGGTGAACAAGACGCTATAATTTATGATAGTCCAATAACAAATGTAAAAAGAAAAATATCATACTTAGAGTTGCAATATCAGGTATCACAATTTGCGGGCGCGCTTTTGAAGCAAGGTGTTCAAAAAGGTGACCGTGTAATTATTTATATGCCGATGATACCTGAAGCAATAGTTTCAATGTTAGCATGTGCTCGAATTGGAGCAGTTCATTCTGTTGTTTTTGGTGGGTTTGCATCAAATGAGTTGGCTATTCGTATCGACGATTGTAAACCAAAAGTGATAATTTCAGCTTCTTGTGGCCACGAGCCTAATAGAATAATTGAATACAAACCACTCTTAAATAAAGCTATTGAAATAGCTAAACATAAAGTAAATAAATGTATAATATTTCAACGTGAAACTTTAAAGGCAGAACTTGATATTAATCAAGACATAGATTGGTACGATGCAATTAAAGACGTTCCATTAGCTGACCCCATAGAAGTAAGCGCGAATGATCCTCTTTATATTCTTTATACCTCAGGTACAACCGGAAAGCCAAAGGGAGTTGTTAGGGATAATGGAGGTCATGCTGTTTCATTAAAATGGTCAATGAAAAATATTTATAATGTTGAAGCTGGAGATGTTTATTGGGCGGCTTCTGACATAGGTTGGGTGGTTGGTCATTCTTATATTGTTTATGCACCGTTAT
>JADHQW010000040.1 GCA_016777705.1 Alphaproteobacteria bacterium
AAAGTTGCAGGTACTGAAGATGGAATAACAAGTCTTCAAATGGATATTAAAATCACATCAATTACGAAAGAAATTATGAAAATAGCATTAGATCAAGCTAAAGATGGTAGAATTCATATTTTAAATGAAATGGCAAAGGCTATAGGTTCATCTAGAGAGACTTTAGCAGACACAGCGCCAAAGATAACAACAATGAAAATAAAACTAGAGAAAATTCGTGATGTTATTGGACCTGGTGGGAAAATGATTAGAGAGATATGTGAATCAACTGGAGCTAAAGTAGATATAGAAGATGACGGTACCATTAAAATAGCTGCATCTGATACAGAGTCTTCACTAGCTGCACAAAAGAAAATAAATGATATTGTTGCTGAAGCTGAGTTAGGCGTGATATATAATGGTAAAGTTGTAAAAACAGTAGATTTTGGTGCCTTTGTAAATTTTCTTGGTACTAAAGATGGGCTAGTCCATATTTCTGAATTACAAAATGCTAGAACAGAAAAAACAACTGACATTTGTAAAGAAGGTGATAGTGTAAAGGTAAAGGTTATTGGTTTTGATGATAGAGGTAAAGTAAAGTTATC
Source organism: Alphaproteobacteria bacterium (assembly GCA_016777705.1). GTDB lineage: Bacteria > Pseudomonadota > Alphaproteobacteria > Puniceispirillales > Marisalimonadaceae > Marisalimonas. Next base: position 585 of record JADHQW010000040.1, read on the forward strand.
TATGAAACGTGTTAACCAAGAGACAGGTGAAAACATAGAAGATAAAAAAGAAGACTAATTGAATAAAAGTTGGATGAGATTGTTATGAATAATGTAGTTGTTAAAACAGAATGGGTGAAATCTTGGTCTGAAAATGGAGTAGGATGGGTTCAATTAAATCATGAAAACAAACTTAACCCCTTGTCTGCTGGTTTTATTTTAGCAATAAAAGAAGCTGCTGAAAAATTTGACAGAGATACGAGTATAGGGTGTATAGTTTTAACTGGATCTGAGAAAGCTTTTGCAGCAGGAGCAGATCTAAAAGAAATGGTGAAACTTAATTACTCTTCTGTATCAGAATCAAGGTATATTGAGAATGGCTGGCTCGATATTCCAAAGATTCAAACACCAATAATTGCTGGTGTTAAAGGGTATGCTCTTGGTGGTGGTTGTGAGTTAGCTATGATGTGTGACATTATCATAGCTTCAGAGAATGCAAAATTTGGACAGCCTGAAATAAATATTGGTGCTATACCTGGGGCAGGTGGATCACAAAGATTAACCAGATCAATTGGAAAATCGAAAGCTATGTTAGCAGTTCTTACTGGTGACATGATTTCAGCTAATGATGCAGAAAATTGTGGTTTAGTAGCAAAAGTATTTAAGGATAGTGAATATGAAATTTCTCTTAAGGAAATAGCAACTAAAATTGCTAACCAATCAAAACCTTTAGCCAAATTAGCTAAACAAGCCGTTAACGTTGCTTATGAAACAACCCTTGAAGAAGGTATTCGTTCAGAAAGAGCTTTATTTTATTCAACTTTTGCACTTGATGACCATGTGGAAGGAATGGAAGCTTTTTCTGAGAAAAGAAAGCCTAACTGGAAAAATAAATAATTTTTATTATTCTAAGTCTTCTGACTTTGGAATTCCAACACTATGTAAGCCACCATCGACGTGATGGATGTTTCCAGTGACACCTGAAGATAATTCTGACAATAAGTATAAAGACGAGTTTCCAATTTCCTCTAACTCAGGATTGAAATTAAGAGGGGCAACATTTTCTGAATATCTGTAAACGTGTCTTGCTCCTGATATGGCTGCACCAGCAAGAGTTTTTACTGGACCTGCAGATATTGCGTTAACTCTAATATTACTTTTGCCTAAATCCATTGCTAAATATTTTATAGACGCTTCTAGAGCAGATTTCGCTACGCCCATGACATTATAATTTGGTGTTGTTCTTTCTGCGCCTAGATAAGAAAGAGTTAATAAACTTCCACCATTTTTTGTCATAAGAGGAAACGCAGATTTTGCTGTTCTTGTAAAACTAAATGCTGATATATCAAGTGAGTTTAAAAAGTTTTCTCTACTACAATTAACATATTTTCCTTTTAATTCCTCTTTATCTGAGTAGGCTAAAGCATGAACAACAAAATCTATATTATTCCATATCTCTGAAATTTTTCCGAATAAATGTTCTATTGAATTTTCATCATTTTTATCTTTTGAAACGTCACATTCAAAACAAATATTAGACTTTATAGAATCCATTAACGGAATCAGTCTTTTTTTAAACCCTTCATTTTGATAAGTGAATGCTATTTCAGCACCTTGTTGAGCTAATATGTTTGCAATACCCCAAGCAATGGAGCGTTCGTTTGCTACACCCATCACTATTCCTTTTTTACCCTTCATTATTGACATTTTTGTTTCTCTCTAATTAAACTTTGAAAAAGCAAGACATGCGTTTGTTCCACCAAACCCAAAAGAATTTGAAAGTGCTAAGTTAATATCTATATTTTGAATAGTTTTTCTCGGTATTTCTATTGAACCTATATCAGGGTCATCATTTTGAATATTTGAGGAACCAGAAATAAAATTATTATTCATCATTATTAGTGTATATATTGCCTCTTGAACTCCAGTGGCTCCTAATGAGTGCCCAGTTAGTGATTTCGTGCTGGTTAACTTAGGTAGGTTTTGATATTCTTTAAAAACTTCTTTTACAGCATGCAGTTCTTGCATATCACCCACTGGAGTGCTTGTACCGTGGGCGTTAATATAATCAACTTTTTGATCTGTATCCAATAATGCTTCTTTCATACATCTTACTGCACCTTCTCCACTAGGTGCAACCATATCATGTCCATCAGAGTTTGCGCAATGACCTGCTATTTCTCCATAGATTTTAGCTCCTCGCGCCTTTGCATGTTCAAGCTCTTCTAAAACTAGCATGCCTCCACCACCAGCGATAACAAAGCCATCTCTGTTGATATCATAAGGTCTTGAAGCTAACTCAGGTGTATCATTATATTTACTAGACATTGCACCCATTGCGTCAAATAGAACAGATAAAGTCCAATCTAACTCTTCTCCCCCACCTGCAAAAACAATATTTTGATTTCCATATTTAATTTGGTCTGCACCTATTCCAATACAGTGTGCCGATGTAGAACATGCAGAGGTAATTGAAAAGTTAACACCTTTAATTTTGAAAAACGTAGCAATACATGCTGATACGGATGAACTCATGCATCTTGGGACCATAAAAGGCCCAACTCTTTTTGGACCTTTTTCTCTAGCTATATCAAATGATTGAAGTAGGTTAACGGTACTTGGTCCGCCTGACCCAGCTATAAGTCCTGTTTTGGGATTAGATACTTCTTCTGGAGATAAGCCAGAATCTTTAATAGCTTGTTCCATCGCAAGAACGGAGTAAGCTGCACCAGCACCCATAAACCTTAGTTGTTTTTTGTCTACATGATCTTCTAAGTTTAGCTTTACTTCTCCATGAATCTGACTTCTAAATCCCATTTCTTTGTAAGTAGGGGCATGGACGATACCTGATTTTTGATTAATCAAAGAATCTTTAACTTCATTTACATTGTTGCCGATAGAGCTAACAATACCCATCCCAGTAATGACTACTCTTTTTTTATTCATGATATTAAATCCTACTTTTATGTTTTAATTCAATCTTGAAAAAGTCCAACCCTAATATCAGATGCCTCAAAAACAGTTTTGTCATCGCAAACAACTTTACCATCTGCAATACCTAATATTAGTTTCCTCATAATAATTCGTTTGAAATCAAGTAAGTATTCTACTTTTTTTGCACTTGGTAAAATTTGCCCAGAAAATTTAACCTCTCCTACAGAGATTGCTCTTCCTTTTCCTCTTCCACCCATATTACCCAAAGAAAAGCCCAGAAGCTGCCATAATGCATCCATACCTAAGCAACCAGGCATTACAGGATCATTATCAAAATGACATTCAAAAAACCATTTGTCAGGAGTGATATTAAAGGTTGCGTGAGCTGATCCTTTATTATAGGCGCCACCAGTTTCAGTTATGTTTGTAATTTCATCGAACATTAACATTGGAGGGAGTGGCAGTTTTGGAAAATTTAACCCTGCTAGTTTACCCTTAGCACAGTTAATTAACTCTTCATAGTCAAATGAATTTTTAAATAAAGACAAAATATAAATCCTAAAATAATTTTTATAAATTACACATACATTATGACTTATTTATGATAAATAAAACTTATTTTCTAAATTATTTTAATAAAGCTCCCCAAACAGATTTTTTTTTGATCCATCCTGAGTGAGTTTTTTCTTTAATAATTTCTATTTTACACCATTTCAGATCACATCTTATAATATTTACTATTAGCTTAGGTAGCAGTTTTGCTTTTGCTTCACTCTTGTCTGAAGGTGTTTTTTTTAATAAAATAGTGTCTAAAATTATACCCGTTCTAAAAGATGAAAGAAGTTGGGTATGTATCCAGCCAGTTAATTTATCAGAAGTGACAACTTTTCTCCAATTATTAAATTCAGCAGTAATTTTTAAGGGATACCCTTTTTGTCTTATTTCAAAAATAACAGGATATTTTCTTCCAGGTCCTGATCTCATGAAAGTTAAGGAATTTTTTAAAGACACGACTCTAGGTATCTTCAAGCCACTCCCATTTATTTTGTCTTTAGGCATATAGCTTTCAGGAAGACCTGTTTGAGAAAAAAAGATTACCAATAATAATGTTAAGAAAGTTGATTTCATAGGAAATAATGTCGTGTTAACGTTTTTAAAAAAGTTAATTTGAGCATATAAGACAATTATTTTTTTTAGTAACTTTAATTTTGTCTAGGCTTTGAGAAAATCCATCATATAAAATTAAATATCCGGCAATTGAAGGGTAATTTAAAAGAGCAATTTCTTTTATAGCCTCACTTACTTGCATGCTGGCAATAAAAGCAGTTATGGATCCGATTATGCCAGCTTCTCTACAGTTTGTAATCGGAGCTTTTTCTGAAGTTTTGGGAAAAATACATTCATAACAGGGCAACGTATTATTTAAGCCACTCTTTAATACTGATAATTGTCCTTCCATTTGTACAGCTGAAGCCGAAATTAAAATTTTTTTATGTTTATGTGATAAATAGTTAAGAGCATACTTTGTTTCTTGATTATCTGAACAATCAAAAATTATATCAAAAATATTAATATCTTTTGATATATCAAAGTTACTAGATTGAAATTTAACAGTGATATTTGGGTTTATCTTTAAACATTCCTTGGCTAGATTTTCTGCTTTATTATAACCTATTTTATTAGTTTTGTGAGCAATTTGTCTATTTAGATTTGTTATTTCAATAGTATCTTCGTCCCAAATTTCTATGTATCCAAAACCAGCAGCAGAAGTATAGAGCCCAACTGGACATCCAAGTCCGCCGGCACCAACTATCAGACATTTTGTATTTAGAAGCTTTTCTTGACCATTTTCATCAAAATTTGGAATAATCACTTGTCTTGCATATCTATTTAGATCATCATCGTTAAGCATATTAGCCTCAGTTATCTCAAATTCTTTGCTATTTACATGATAAAATATCATAAATCCTGTCAGCTATTTTGAATGCTACGGATTTTTTGTTTTGTTCAGGCCATTCTTCACATTCTTTTTTGTCTATTACATAAACTTTATTAGATTCTTTGCCGAAAACTCTATTATTACTTACATCATTAGCTATAATTAAATCAATATTTTTAGTTTTTAATTTATCTCTTGCGTTTTCAACTACATTCTCCGTTTCTGCAGAAAAACCAATTATGAGTTTTGGTTTAGATTTACTGTTGGCTATTTCTGAAATAATATCAGGATTTTTAATTGTTTTGAATGTAAGAGGCTCATCAGTTTTTTTTATTTTAGTATTTGGATTAAATTTTTCATTTTTTTGTGTTTCTGGAATTAATTTCCAATCAGCAACGGCAGCCGTACATACAACAACATCTGAAGGTAGTTGTGACATTGTTTTCTCAAACATTTCTTGAGCAGTGGTAATTTGAATGGTTTTCAAATTTAATGGTAATGGAATATCTACTGGTCCTGTTATTAATGTAACATTAGCCCCACGATTAGACAACTCTGAGGCAATAGCAAAACCTTGTTTACCAGATGATCTATTGCTCACAAATCTAACTGGATCAATTTCTTCGATAGTTGGGCCAGCTGTAACTATTACTGAAATATCTTTTAATGTAGTATTTTTTTTCAGGCTTAATTTAGATAGTAATTCATTAAAAATAGTTTGAGGTTCTGGAAGTCTGCCATTCCCGCTTTCGCCACATGCCATATCACCACTGTCGGGTTCAATAAATGAAATACCTCTATTTAAAAGTTTTTGACAATTTTCTTTTGTAGCTAAATTATTCCACATTACAGGATTCATTGAAGGAGCTATAATTATTTTGGAATAAGAAGCAAGTAAAGTTGTGCTTGCAAGGTCATCAGCTATTCCGTTGGCAATTTTTGCTATTATATTAGCAGTTGCAGGAGCAACTAATATTATATCAGGCTTTCTTGCAAGTGCTATATGGTTCATTTGAGTTTCATCTTCAATAGAAAATAAATCTGTATAACATTTTTTTTCATTTAGGCTTGTAATAAGTAATGGTGTAATAAATTGTTGAGCTGATTTTGTTATTATCACATCAAGCTGAATGTTTGTTTTTTTTAAAAGTCTTATAATTTCAAGAGATTTATAACAAGCAATGCCTCCAGAAATAATTAAAAGTACGCTTCCCTCTAAATTACTAAAATTTTTAGAAGTTAAATATTGATCTGTTCTAACATTCATGTCTAAACCTAACATTTTTAGGTCATTTTTTTTATTGTTTGGTATTTTGTTTAATTTTTTCCAATTTGATATTGCAGACGGTTTAATATTCAAACGTTTTGCAACCATCCCAGTGCCACCGAGCAAATTAATTAAATCTGAAACTTTATGCAATTTATTTTCCTTTAAATGGACTTGATTTTATGAAATAATTGAAAAAAAATGAACTATTTTATTTTCTTTGAAATTAATTTATCAATTTTATGCATTATTTCAGGAATTTTCAATAATAATATTTTATTTTTGTGAATCCAGTCTTCTAAGGTTTTAAAAGGATCATGAGTTTCACTAATCCATTTATCTATTAATGGACCAGACAATTCCCACATATTTATATTAGGATTAATTTGTCTTGTTGTTCCTTCTGCCATTAGCATTGTCTTTTGCAATAAAGTAAATTGGGGTTGAACTTCAATATCAAACTCTTTTGATAAACCAAGTATTTGGCCTAATAATTTGGCTAAGGAAATTTGTCCTATAGGTTTATTTAATATTGGTGTTGAAATTGCTCTTATAGCTTGAGCAAGGTGATCATGAGACACATCTTTACCTAGCATATTTGCTTCTGAATGAATCTCTACAACTTTTTTATAATTTTTATTTAATAAATATGTTAATAACTGTGCTAAGAATTGACGATCTTTATTATTTAGCCTTCCCATTATTCCAAAATCAATAGGCACAAGCATTCCTTTTTTATCAATAAATATGTTACCTGGATGCATGTCACCATGAAAAAAACCGTCCCGAAATACTTGTAAAAAGAAAATCTCAGTCCCGATCTCAGTTATTTTATTTATATTATGATTATCTCTTTCAAGTTTAGATAAATCGTTAATCTTTATTCCTTCAATATATTCAAGAACAAGAACTTTTTTAGTAGTTAATTCCCAATAGATCTTAGGAACCCTATATTTAGAATGATCTTTAAAGTTTTCAGCAAGCTCATCAGCTGCTGACGCTTCCATAGTTAGATCAAGTTCATTAAGAGATATTTCTGAAAGAACCTCAACATTTTTCGATAACTTTAATCTTCTAACTTTTGGTATCAAGAATTCGAAGCATCTTGAAATCCAATAAAAAAATGTAAAGTCCTTAAACAATAATTTTTCAATATTAGGTTTAAGCAATTTAATAGCAACCTTATTTCCATTTTCAAGTGTGCCTAAATGAACTTGGGCAACCGATGCTGTTGCAATTGGAATTTTATTAAAAGTCCTAAAAATTTCTTCAATTGGCCTTTCAATTTCTTTTTCAAAAATTTTTTTTGCAACTGAGCTAGGAAATGGCTTTATATCATCTTGTAATTTTTGTAAGTATTCACAAGTCTTTTGACCCAAAAGATCAGGTCTTGTAGATAAGGCTTGTCCAAATTTAATATAACCAGGTCCAAGGCTTATCAAACAATTGAGCAAATTATAACCTATATTTACTTTGTCACGCCTGCAAAAAATATAATTTATAAATTTTAATAATGAATTTATTTTTTTAGGAAAAATTAAGGTATCTGAAAATTTTTTAAAAATACCTGTCCTAGCTATTTTTATAAAAACATAGAAACTCAAAATAAAAAAATAAGGTGTTTTCCATATAGGACACTTTAATCTTTGTTTAATCAACATTATAACTTCCAACCTGAATGAAGTGAAACGATACCATTAGATAAGTTTCTATACTTTACTCTGGAAAAACCAGCTTCAGACAACATTTCAGAAAGCTCTGGTTGAGTTGGAAATTGTCTAATAGACTCAACTAAATAAGTATATGCGCTTCTGTCTCCTGTAACTTTCTCACCAATATAAGGCATGCACTTAAATGACCAAAAATTGTATATTTCTTCAATTAAGTCATTTTCAACATGGCTAAACTCAAGACAAATAAAGCGTCCGCCAGGTTTAAGAATTCTATGGACCTCTTTTAATGCTTTAGCTCTGTTAGTTATATTCCTTAGACCAAATCCCATTGTGGCTCTTTCAAATGTATTGTCATCGATTGGAATATCTTCGGCACTAGCAACGAGCCATTTAATATTTTTTAAAGATTTTTTATTAACTTTACCTGACTTTATCATCTCTTCATTTATATCAATAATATAGGCAGAATGACCGCCATTATTTAAGAATTTACGCGCTATATCACCTGTTCCTCCAGCAATATCTGCTAATTTTTGATTTTTTTGGGGAGCCATCCAATTAATTAGATTATTTTTCCATTCCCTATGAATTCCAAGGCTTGTTATATCATTCATTAAGTCGTATTTGTCAGCAACAGAATTAAAAACACTGTTAACTAGATTTTGTTTATCTTTCTTTTTTACAATTTTATTACCAAAATCTATATTTTTATTATCTTTAACTAACATAATAATCTGAAATCCTATATTATAATTAATTCAATATACTTATAAAACATGGTTAAAGATAGTTTTAAAAGGAATACTAAATGCCAGAATTACCTGAGGTAGAGACAGTATGCAGAGCTTTGTCAAAAGTATTAACAAACTCCAGAATAAAAAAAATTGAATTTTATAGAAAAGATTTAAGATGGCAGGTTAAAGATAATTTAGAAGTTTCTTTAAAAAATAATATTTTCATAGATCCATATAGAAGAGGAAAATATATTTTAATCCCTACAAATACTGATAAGATTTTTTTAATTCATTTGGGAATGAGTGGTCAAATTAGAATTAAAAAAAAAGATATTGTTCAAAAGCATGACCATATGAGGATGATAGTTGAGAATAATAATAAACATTTTGTAGTTACTTACAACGATTCTAGAAGGTTTGGTTATATTGATTTATTTAAGAAAAAAGAACTAAGAGAACATTTTTTATTATCTAAAATAGGTGTTGAACCTCTAGGAAGAGAATTAACAACAGAGTACTTAAAAAATAATTTTAAGAAAAGAGTTATAAATATAAAAAATGCTTTAATTGATCAGAAAATAATAGCTGGAATTGGAAATATATATGCAAGTGAAATTTTATATAAAGCAAAAATAAATCCTCTTAGAAAAGTAAACTCATTAAGTCAAAATGATTTGAATTCTATAATTACATTTACAAAAATAATCTTAAAAAGATCAATAGATGTTGGGGGAACAACCATTAGAGATCATATGCAACCAGATGGAAGTTTAGGGTATTTTAAACAAAAACTCCAAGTTTATGGTAAAGTAAATGAAAAATGTAAGACTTGTAATAGTTATATTGTTAAAGAAGTAATTAGCAACAGATCAACCTTTATTTGTAAGCATTGTCAAATTTAAGATTTTCGACGTTTACAAATTTAAAAAACTTGACATTTAAGCTTTACATTATTAGAAAAACATAAATTAAATAAGGACAAAGTTATGGCAAATCATGTTTCTTCCAAAAAAAGAATAAGACGCAATTCAAGAATGGAAGTTGTTAACAAGGTTAGAAAAAACCGAGTTAGATCTTTTATTAAAAAAGTAGAAGCTGCCATAGAACAATCTGATAAGACTAAAGCTCAAGAAGCATTAATTTTAGCTCAGCCTGAAATGCATAGATCAGTTACAAAAGGTATTTTTAAGAAAAATACAATTTCAAGAAAATTATCGAGGCTATCGGCTAGAATTAAAAAAATAGCTTAAATTAAATAAACTTTCATTTTATTAGTGAGTAATTACTCTCTTTGTTGATAACATAATCTATTAAACATTTTTAAAATACAAATAATCAAACGATTCGCTTTGATTAATAAATTATTATTTTTATAAAATAAATAAATAAATTATGTTTAGTAGTATTTATAGATTTATTAATTTAAATTCAAATTAAGAGATTATTAAAGAATCATAATAAATTCAATGTAGTATCTTTAAATGCTATAAAATATTATCAAGAATACTTTAAACAGAAAAGTAAAACTATTAAATTATTTAATAGATCTCATTAAATAAAAATAATTTAATATGTTGTTTTTTTTGATTTTTTTTAAAAAAATTAAAAATCAATATATTTTTTTAATTTATTATTTCCCATTTTATTGCGGATGCTTTTTATAGCTATATTATAAATATCTAATTTAATGATTGTTTAATTTTTTGAAGAGATTTTTTTCAATGACAAAAAATATTTTTAATCAAGGCTTAATTAATGAGAACAAAAATGCCTCCTTTGAAAATGTAATCTCCAATCAAGAAACAGAAAAACAAAATTGGGAAATTACAAAGTCACAAATTTCAAAAATTGTAAAAGAAATTGTCTGGAAAGCCTGGATAGAACCTATTCAGTTCTTAGAATATAAAAATAAAATATTATATCTTTCTGTTAGTTCTGCATTGATATCAAGCAGAGCAGAGACGCAATATTATGAAACAATTTTTTTTGAGGCAAACAAATTTTTTGATAATTTAAAAGAAATTAAATTTGTAAAGATCAATTCAATAAAGGAAAAAAATTTACCAGTAAAACAAAATTATATTGATAAGAATATTAGTATCAAACCTAAAACTATTATGCCTTTTATAGACAGTATTTCAATCAAATTAAATTCAAAACTTACCTTTGAGAATTTTGTTGTTGGTAATTCAAACCAAATGCCTTTTGCCGCTTCAAAAAGAATGACGCAAAACCAATTCTCCTCTTATAATCCTCTTTACATACATGGAAATGTTGGAATGGGTAAGACACATTTATTGAATGCTATTGCAATAGAATTGAACCAAAAACATCCTAATCTTAAAACTGTTTTTATGTCTGCAGAGCGCTTTATGTATCAATTTATAAGAGCTATAAGATCAAAAGATACAATTAAATTTAAAGATCAGTTCAGGTCTCTTGATGTTTTAATTATTGACGACATTCAGTTTATTGGTGGAAAAGAATCTACTCAGGAAGAGTTTTTTTATACTTTTAATGATCTTATTAATCAGGGTAAACAAATAATAATTTCTTCTAATAAGTCGCCGTTTGAATTACTTGATCTGGATGAAAAATTAAAATCAAGATTAGGTGGTGGACTTGTTGTTGATTTTCTTCCAACTAACTTTGAATTAAGAATGAATATTTTAAATAAAAAAGTTAATCAACTTAAATTAGATATTCCAAATGAGGTTTTAGAATTTTTAGCAAAACAAATTTCTAATAATATTAGAGAGTTGGAAGGAGCCCTTAATAGAATATGCGCAAATTATGAGTTAACTGGAAGAGAAATTTGTTTAGAAAACTCAAAAGAATTATTATCAGATTTACTTAATGTTAATGAAAAAACAATCTCTATTAATTTTATTCAAGAACAAGTTGCGTCATATTTTGACTTGAAACTGTCTGACATGACTTCTTCTAAAAGATCAATTAGCATTGCTAGACCTAGACAAATGGCCATGTATCTTTGTAAAGATATGACTAGCTGTTCTTATCCGGAAATAGGCAAGGCATTTGGAGGTAAAGACCATACTACAGTTATTCATGCAGTTAAAAAAATTGTTGCCTTGTCAACACAAGACTTTATTTTACAAAAAAAACTCAAATCTCTCAAAAAATTAATCATTTCTTCTTAAACGGAAGCATAATTTTTGTTTAAAATCCACATATGTAATTACTTGCTGAAACAACCCTTAACATGCTATATTAATCTTTGATTAAGCATTAGGTTTTTTAGAAAATAGCTGAGGTTAAAATATGGATTTTACTATAGAAAGAAACACTCTACTTAAACCACTTGGACATATTTATTCTATTGTAGAAAGAAGAAATACAATACCAATTTTATCTAATGTATTAATAGAAACAAATTCTTCAAAAGTGTCATTTACAGCTACTGATATGGATATGGATATTGTAGAAACAGCAAGATGTATAGTATCTACTCAGGGTAAAGTTACAGTTTCTGCTCATACTCTATACGATATTGTTAGAAAATTAACAGACGGATCTGAAATAAGTATAAAATTGACTGATACAAACTTAGAAGTTTCTGCAGGTAAATCTAAATTTATTCTTCCTACTTTGCCAGTTGATGATTATCCAATAATGTCAGAGATGGAAAACGTGAGTAAGTTTTTCATACAATCAGTTGATCTTGCAAGTTTGATTGATAATACTAAATTTGCTATTTCTCTTGAGGAAACGCGATATTATTTGAATGGTATATTCTTTCATGTACCTGACGCAAATAAAGACAAGTTGAGAGCAGTTGCTACTGATGGTCATCGTTTAGCTCAAGCTGAGATTCCATTGCCAAATGGTGCTGAAAATATTCCTAGTATAATACTACCTAGAAAAGCTGTTGGTGAAATAAGAAAATTAACAGATCTTACAGATGGTTCCGTTGAAATAATTATTTCTGACACTAAGGTTAAATTTATTTTCCCCAATACAATTTTAACCACAAAATTAATTGATGGTACATTTCCTGATTATCAAAGGGTAATTCCTAAGGAAAACTTAAATAAGTTAATGGTTTCTAAATCTGAATTTTCAAAAGCAATTGAT
>JADHQW010000041.1 GCA_016777705.1 Alphaproteobacteria bacterium
CTAATACAAAACGAAGGTTTAAGTTTAGGTACAAGTTGTGGAATAAATATTGCTGGTGCTATTAAACTTGGAAAAGAATTAGGCCCAGGAAAAACTATTGTAACTATACTCTGTGACAAATCCGACAAGTACAACTCCAAGATGTTTAATAAATCCTTTTTAAAGGAAAAAAATCTACCTATTCCCAGCTGGTTATAATATCGCATACCAGTTATGTAATTAAACCATTACACTTTTATAATAATTCTAGATAACAATTAATATTATGAAAAAAATAATTTTATTATTATATTTTTTAATATTAAGCTCTGCTTGTGCGGAAATGAATAATAAAGATAAATCTAAAGCATGGGAGTGTAGTGGAATTTACATGGCAAACTATTTCTTACCATCAGGTGAAGAATTTGAATACAGTATGAAAGAGAAATCTATGGCATCTGTAAAAGTTATGAAAACATATGCTCTTGAAATAGGAATTTCAGAAAAAGAATGGGATGATGGAGTAAATAAAGCTGTAGATAAATATTATGGCTCTAAATATGACAAAGCTAAAACCGAAGAATGTCATTCATTTATAGCATCCACAATTCCTAACGGAGCTGAAAGAGTAAATAAAGTAGCTCAAACTTTATATTAATTAAAGAAAGGAGATAAAATGGAAAAAGAAATGTTGGTAGTAGCTAAATTAAAAGAAGGTATGTTTGAAAAATTTATGGGATTTATGCAATCACCAGAGGGTTTAGCAGAAAGAGCTAAAGTTGCAATAGTAGAAAAAACTATTGGAACAGTAACCCCAGATAAAAGTACTGTAATGTTTAAGATATTTTGTACTGATGAACCTGCATTACATAAATTCATTGAAGGAACTGAAGTATCAAAACCCATCATGGATGCTGTGCTAGATAGCTATTCGATTTATGATTTAAAAAAAGTAAAATAGGAAAATATGAAAGTAATTTACACAAGAACAATGAGAGTAAAAGACGATGGCTTAGGAAAAGCAATGGAAATAGGAAAAGGTTTAGCGTCAGTTAGAAAAAAGCATTATCCTAACCATGATGTTTATTTCTCTTTTCAAATGGGTGGAGATCCAAGAACAATAAGAGAAACTTTAATTGGACCTATGTTTGAAGGTGACAACGAAGCCGACGCTAACATGTCTGCAGATCCTGAATATATAAAACTTTTAGAACAATTGAAAGAAGTTGCCATAGAAGGTACAATTGAAGATGAAATAAGACCAATATTTAGTTAAAATATTTAAAAGGAGTTTCAATGATAGATAAATTTAATGGGATATTTTATTTAGCAGTTTTTGTAATTCATTTTATAGGTTTTGCTTATTATGGATTTAGATGTGTTTTCCAAACTAAATCTTTTTTAAATCAGTATGGTATCGATGATACTGCTGCAGGTATGGTTAGATTTTTTGGATCAATATTTATTGGATCAACAGTAATGGCAATTTATGTGGGATTTATAAGACCAAATGGTTTAGAGGCTACTTGGGCTTTTTTTAATTTAATATTCTTACAGAACCTTTCAGCTTTTATAGTTGGTTTTTATAATACAAAAATAAATAAACTTGGTCATACAGACAAAACATCAGATGAAGCAATCTATGCTCCATTAGTTTTGACTATATTAAGTGCTGTTTTATGTTACGGGCTAGCTGATAAGATTTATATTTAGTATCAAATAATAATGTTTTCTAAAAAATATTATGATCTTTTATTCATATTGATTATGGGTTTTGGTATGAGCTTATTAATGACTTTAATTATCACTTATATTAATACTGGTATGGATAATAATTATATTAACAGATTCTTAAAAGCTTGGAGTGTAAGTTTACCAATCGCAATTATTGCAGCACTTCTGTTGGGTCCTCCTATCAAGAAATTTGTAGATAAAATTACTAAATAATAATAATCTTTAATTTGTGAGTAATATATTTGCCTACATTGTTCTTATATTTGCTGTAATTTTAGGTACTGCTGCAAATGGCTTTGCTAAAGGAGCAAATGGTTTTACATTAATAATGCCAAGCTTATTAACAGCAATAACAATAGTTGGATGCATGTTCGCATTGTCTATTGTTATGAAAACTATTCCTGTTGGTATTACTTATGCATCGTTTGCTGGTTTATGTATAATAGCTACAACAATCGTTGGGATGTATAAATTTAACCAAATGCCAGATCTTTATAGTGTAGTTGGTTTAGCTTTAATTATTTCAGGAGTGTTAATAGTCAATCTGTTAGGTAAAACAAATTGAATGTATGACTAATCTATCTGGATATATTTTTCTTATTTTAGCAATCATTCTTGGAATAACTTCGAATGGTTTTTTAAAATCGACAAATGGATTTACAAATATTGGGCCAACTATTTTTTGTGCTATTTCAATAGTTGCCTGTATTTTTTGTTTATCCAAAGCAATGAATATTATTCCTGTTGGTTTTACTTACGCAACATATGGTGGATTAACTATCACAGCGGTCACTTTGTTTGGTGTTTTTAAATATAATCAAATACCAAATATTTATGGAGTAATTGGTATAGCTTTAATTATTGTTGGTGTAATTCTTTTAAATACTTTTGGTAAAACTACTTAGTAACTGGTTTTAAAATTTTTAAAATTTTTTTTTGAATACCTATATTTGCTGTTGCAACTATATTTCCTGCTTTTATAGCGTCTGTATTTTTCCAGGTACTTACAACTCCTCCAGCGGCCTTGATAATTGGTATTAATGGATGAATATCCCAAATTTTATTTCCACATTGTAAAACAGCATCAACTTTACCTTCTGCAAGATGTGAATAACTTAAAGCATCCGCACATGGAAATTGCATCAATTTTAAAATTTTAGGTATCTTCTTTTGCTTATTAAGAGATAACATTCCATGAAAGGCAGCTGACATTTTGATATCTTTAAATGTAACTTTTTTATTAACTTTTATTTTTCGTTTTTTTCCTTGATCTACAACGTAAGCAATTTTATCTGAAACATTATAATAATATTTTTTAAGAACTGGATAATTTGCAAGTCCAACAACTGGAACACCTTTATAATTTAAAGAAATTAAATTACTCCAAGTTGGATTACCAATAACATATGATCTTGTTCCATCTATTGGATCAATCACCCAAGTAAATTGGCTTTTACTTTTCTTATGGCCAAATTCTTCTCCTATGACTTGGTGATTAGGAAATTTTTTTTTGATTTCTTTTCTTATAAATTTTTCAAATGCCTTGTCAGAGGTTGTAACTGGATCATACCCCCTACCTTTTAGTTTATTTGAAATTTTAAAAGTTTTATTCAATTTAGAGTAATAAAAATTAGTTAGTTTTTTAGCTAAGCTATCAACAAACTTGGAATACCTTTTAAAATCTGATGAATTTAATATCGACACATGGGACTAATACTATTTAATTTCTATTGATTAAAGTAAAATTTTAAATAATTCTCTTAATATTATATGAAAATTGAATTAACAGATAATAAGGTCTTTTTTGAAAAACAAGGCTCAAAAAAAGAGATACATCCATTCTGGCTTAGAGAAAGAGTTAATAGTAAGGAATTTTTAGATCAAAAAACTCAACAAAGATTATTTGATCCAACCATGCTCTCAAACAATACTGAAATAACAAAATTAAAAATGTCAGAAAAGTTTCTTGAGGTAACTTTTAAAGATGGTGCTCATGCCAAACTGATCATAGAAAATATTCTCAAAGAATTTGAAAAAGACAATGAGCTATATTTTATTAATAAAATAAGTTGGGACTCAAATTTTAAAATAACTAATAAATTTAAATTTTCTCATAATTTTTTTGAAGAAAAAAAAATGTATGAGTCACTATTAGATTTTTATAAATACGGTTTTGTAATTTTTGAAGATGTTCCAACTCAAAATAATTTTATTGTTAACTTTGCAAATTCAATTGGCAGTATTAGACCTACAAATTTTGGGGAATATTTTAATGTAAAATCAAAGCCTAATCCAAATGATCTTGCTTATACGTCTTTACCTTTGGCTCCTCACACTGATAATCCATATAGAAAACCAGTTCCATGTATACAAATACTTCATTGTATTGAAAATGAAGTTAATGGTGGCCAATCTACACTAGTAGATGGTTTAGCAGTAACAGAGGAATTAAAAAAAAACCATCCTGATTATTATAAGATATTAACCGAGATTAAAGTTAGGTTTCAATTCATTGACCAAAATGTTGTTCTAGAAGATTGGGCTGAGATGATAAAATTAGATGAAAATAATAGATTTAAACAAGTAAGATTTAGCCCAAGATTAGATTTTGTTCCTTTAATGGAAAAAGAAAAATTAGAATTATATTATTCTGCAAGAAATAAAATATCTGAAATGTATAATTCAGAAAAATTTAGAATTGAATTTAAATTAAAACCAGGTGATTTATTAATGATGGATAATCACAGGCTGCTCCATGGTAGAACAGAATATAATGCTAATGAAGGTAATCGTTTTTTACAAGGATGTTACATTGATTATGACAGCACAGAGGGAAAACTTAAACATCTTAAAAGAAAATTTGATGTTTAGAATTATTTATTAAAACAATTATTTACTAATATCGCCATTAATATCCAAATTACAAAAGTTTCTCCGTGCGTGAATAAATAATCCGCACCTGCAAATCCTGCAATAATATTTATTCCATAAATAATTATTGTAGAAATTACCAAACTGATAATTAAATCTATTAATCCGGTTACGTATTTCATACTTAAAGAATATAGATATTAAAAACTAATGCAATTTTAAAATTTCTATTAAAAAGTGAAGTTTTTTAAGATGTGCGGATAATATTAAACAGTAAGGTTGTATTCAAGTTATTTATTTGAATGAAAATAAAATATATTTCTTGAATACAACCTTTTCAAAATTTATCTTCAAATTAAGGAGGTAGTTTTAATGAATCTAATGCCACCTGACACTTAGCTGGGTAGCTTAATATTTCATAAAAACAAAAACAAAAAACTTGAAGTCCATTCGGACTTAAATGCCAAAAAGGTGACTTAGGGGAGCTCTTTTGGTTAAGAAACAAAAGGGCGAACCCCTTTAAATAAATAGAATTATTTATTTAAAATTAGACAGATAAGTTTATCGTTAAATTGCAATTGTTCTTTATATCTAGAATTAATTTCTGTAATACCTTTTGAAATATCTTCTGCATTAAAATTCAATAATGTTGAAATATATCTATTCTTAATCATCTTAATATATTTTCTTCTTGTTATTTTCACCTTAAATGAAAATCTACTTAATAAATTATTTGGGTGTAGCTTTGATATAAATTGAAGTATTTGCTTATCTCTATTTAATGATATTTTTAATTTCTTTTTCATACGAAAAAAGGTTGGAATTTCATTCTGTGATGTTTCCAGTGTAAATATCATCACTTTTCCACCTGGTTGTAGCCTTTTTGTGCAAAGAAAAAGCAATCTTCTTATCTCTTTAAATTCTAATAAATGTATCGTCTGTTTTATTAATATTAAATCAAATTTTTTTTCATTTTTTAATAAATACTTTATTGCATCAACTTTTTTAAAGATAATTCTTTTATCTTTATCTTTGTGTAGTTCAATATCTATACCTATTGGTCTTTTTTTTAATCTTAATTTAGATGCTAAGTTTCCTAATATTTTACCTCTTCCACAACCAATATCTAAAATTTGAGAGTTTTGATTTAAATCAATATTTTTTAAAAGAAAGTTGTTAAAAGAAAAAATATAGTCTCTTGAAGAAAGCCAAGTTTTATTATCCCAATTCTTTAATGACACGCAATATTAAATTTTTTTAATCGCCAATAATTATATGGCCAAGGCGTTAAAAAACCAACTAATAGCATAATAGGAATTACCCACCATGTTAAGATTGCACCTCCAGTTAAAAAATAATCAGTGAGATTCATTGTAATTTCCATGCTAACCATTGAAATGAAACTCATTCCCATTGCAGTTTTTAGAGCTTTTGAAAAAGTTAAACTCTGTTTCATTAAAATTATTGTTTCTAAAATTATACTAGTAATCAAGCCATTAATAATAGCTAAAGTCATAATGCCTAAAACTGGAAATGGAATTTTTGTTAATTGAAAAAACAAGATTGTTCCAAAATCTCCAATAGCACAACCTAATAAACACCAACCTGTGTTTTTTGCACTTCTCTTCCATGTATGTTTGCAAGACCAATTAAAATTGGTATTAACAGTGCTGTCCATATGGCTAATTTATATCAACTTTAGCAATCATTCCAACTTGGTAATGACCAGGGACGTTGCATGCAATCTCAATGTTAGCTACATCATCAAATTTCCAAATGATATCTCCTTTTTGCTTTGGTTCTAGCAAAACACTATTACTATGAGAATGACTCATGGACTTATCCATCTTTGCCATTTTTTTCATTTTGTCTTTATCGATTGAGTCAGCAAAAAGAATTTCGTTCTCTACCATTTTTTCCATTTCAGGCTGATGTTTCATATGCATCATTTTATTTGCAATATTAAATTCATGAACAAGTTCACCTGCATTTACTACTTCAAACTTAATTGTTTCACCTGCTTTAATATTAAATGAGCTTGGTTCATAATAGTTGTCATACATGATAACTTTTACAACTCGATTTACATCACTTAAATTTCCTTTAGAACCAATTTTCATGTTCTTGTCAGCATAAGCGAATGAGCTTAACAGTAATAAGGTAGTTATAATTTTAATTATTTTCATGATCATAATTTAATATTTTATTTTAAAATAACAATAGGTCATTTTATGCTTATAGAGATTTGATGGTCATAGTATTCATCATTCCAATGAGATTTAATAAAACCTAAAATATAATCAATTTCCTTATCTGATAAATCTTCTTCAAAACCTATCATTTTACCTTCATAATTTTTTATGAGTTTAGCAAAACCATATTTAATAATTTGATGTAAGGTCTCATCAGAATGATGCCAGGTATGTCCTGTTCCATTTAAAGGAGGAGCTTTTCTATGACCATCTGCGTCATAACCTTTCCAATCTTCTGCTCCAGAAAGATTTACTTGATGGCAACTTGCACAATACTGAGTGTATAATAATTTACCTCTCTCATTATTAAGTTTTGATTCTCGTGTTATTGGATAATGATTGCTTGCAAATGAAAAAGTGGCATGACTTGATATGATAAGGATAAGTAAAAAATGATTTAATATTTTATTCATTCATCAAATATATCAACTTTTAAGAAACAGAACATGTGATAATATGATTTAATGATTTTTAAACAACTATTTGACTCACAATCTTCAACTTATACTTATCTGATTTCTTCAGGACAAGGTAGAGAAGCGCTTATTATTGATCCAGTCATAGAAAATGTTGCTGAATATATAAACGTACTCAAAGAGCTAGATTTAAAATTAGTAAAAGTTATTGATACCCATATTCATGCAGATCATGTCACAGGAGCATCAAAGCTAAAAGACATTACAAAATGTTCTACAATTATGGGTGATCATACTCCTGCTGAGTCAGTGGAAATTAAAGTAAAAGATGATGAGTATATTAATTTAGATAACATTAAAATTAGAGCAATGTACACTCCAGGACATACTTCTGATAGTTACAGTTTTTTAATGAATAATTATCTTTTTTCAGGTGACACATTGTTAATTAACGGAACTGGAAGAACAGATTTTCAAAATGGTAATGCTAAAGATTCTTATAATTCAATATTCAATAAGCTATTGAAATTACCCGAAGAAACTCTTTTGTATCCTGCTCACGACTATAAAAATGAAAAAGTAAGCACAATTGGAAAAGAAAAAAAACAAAATCCTAGATTACAAGTAAACAGTGTTGATGAATATGTCGATATAATGAACAATCTAGATTTAAAAAAACCTGCGCAACTTGAGTCAAATGTTGCAAGAAATATTAATTTAGGTGTTTAACTTTAAATCGAAGATTTTATTGCTTTATAAATAAGATCTTTAGTTGTTTCACCGATACTTCTATAAACTTCTTTGTTATCTTTAAAAATTAAAAGCGTTGTTTGATATTGTACATCAAATAATTTTGCAATTTCCTTATTTGTTACATCAAAAGTAAAATACTCGATGTTATTAAAGTCATTTTTGGCTTTATTTAAAACTTTCATTTGACTAGCACAAGAAGTGCAATATTTAATCCACGAACTTACCACAACAACTTTGCCATCTGATTGCGCTTTATCAAATAACTCTTTATTAAAAGTTGTTTCTTTTTCCATTGCACTAGCACTAAATGCGAATACAAAAAAAACTAATATAATTATTTTTTTCATTATTATTCTTAAACTCTTTTTTTTCCTTGAACAACCCTATCTAAGATTAATGCGACAAATAAAATAGCAACACCAGCAAGAATACCCTGCCCTACATTGGCATATTGTAGAGCCTCTAAAACATCTTGCCCTAAACCTTTAGCACCAATTAAAGATGCAACTACTACCATGGCTAAACTCAACATAACAGTTTGGTTTACACCTGCTAATATCGAAGGAGTTGCTAAAGGTAAATCAACTTTTCTTAGTAGATACCATTTACTTGCTCCATACGCTATTGCAGCTTCTCTAATAGTTTCTGGCACTCCTCTTAATCCAAGTACTGTTAATCTAACAACAGGTGTTCCTCCAAATATCATTGTAATTATAACTGCAGCAACCTTTCCCGTTCCAAAAAAAGCAATAACTGGAATCATAAATACAAAAGCTGGCATTGTTTGCATAAAGTCCATAATTGGACGTATCATCGAATAAAATCTCTGTCGTCTTGCACAAAAAATTCCAAGAGGTATTCCAATTGCTATACTTAAAATTGCTGCTGTACCAAGTAAAGCTAGAGTGGTCATTGCTTTAACCCAAAAACCTAAAAAACCCATGTAACATAAAAATCCAGCAGAATAAATTGCAGCTCTTGGTCCTGCGGACAATCCAGTTAGAATAACTATTGTTGTTATAATAACTATCCAAGGTGTTTTAACAAATAACAATTCTAGAAAATCTAAAACAGAACGAATACCGATTGTGATCGCTGTAAATAATGCATCTCCTTTAATAACAGCATAATTAAATATTTTTTCAACCCAACTAATAGATGTTAATCTAATTTCAGGATGTGTTGGAAATTCATTCATAATTGTAATTAGACCTGGAAAGCTATAATGGACTACAGAAAAAAACATAATTACTGATGTAAAAATGCTACTCAAAATATAATTCTTAATCTGCATTCCTGGACTGATAGTTTTATCAGACAACCACTCTGAATATCTTTTTTCTAATTTAGAATTTGCTATAATTCCTTGAATTATTTTAATTGAAACTAATAAAGCTATTCCAAAAATAGTAATCCAAATCGCTGAGGCTTCAATTCTATCAACTTCATTAATATAACCTTGCATTGCATCTTCTAATGACTTGATGTTTCTTTTATAAACATCCACTTTATCTGGATTGTTTGTTATAGCGGCTTCTAATTGTTGATTTCTAAAAGCTATCGTGGATTGAACTTGTTCAATCTTTTGAATGGCATCAGCTGTAATATTTCCAAATAAACCTCTTATAATTTGAACCACAGCAAAAGTTTCTATAATCAAAAACGTAAGAGCCCAGTTCCAAATATTTCTTATTCCAAACCATATAGGTCCAAAAATTGCTGCATATAAATTAAAAGAAAATGAAAATGAAGGCTTACTACCTATTTTTTGAAACTGCTCTATATAGTAATTAGGATTTGTTTTAACAAAATCTGTAATCAGCTCTGCTCTTGATGGATTGTTAGTTAATTTATTATTCATCACCACCCTCAACAACTGCTTTTAAAAGATCTGCTTGGGTAATTGCACCAATGACTTGGCTATTAGAATTTCTGACAACCAAAGGTTTATCTTTTGATTTTGATTTTTCTATAACTCTACTTAATAATTCATTTTCTTGAACACTTTCAAGATCATCCCATAATTTACCATTTTTCTTTTCATAAGCTTCTACAGATTGCATAATTGATTTAGCTTGAACAACTTTTAATCGAGAAATGCCTTTTACAAAATCTGCTACATATTCATCTGCAGGACTAATCACTATTTCTTCAGGTGTTCCAATTTGAATTACTTTACCATCTCTCATAATTGCAATTCTATGACCAACCCTTACAGCCTCATCCAGATCATGAGTGATAAAAACAGTTGTTTTTTTCATCTGTTTTGAAAGTTTTATAAACTCTGATTGAAGTTGTCTTCTGATCAGTGGGTCTAATGCACTGAAAGGCTCGTCCATTAATAGAAATTCTGGATCTGCTGCAAGTGCTCTTGCAAGACCAACTCTTTGCTGCATGCCTCCTGATAATTCATGTGCAAATTTATTACCCCAACCTTGTAACTCAACAATATCTAAAATTTTATTTGCGGCATCTAATCTATCATTTTTACTTACACCTCTTATTTCAAGAGGCATTGCTATATTATCTACTACAGATCTATGGGGCATTAAGGCAAAGTTTTGAAAAACCATACCTATTTTTTTATTTCTTAATTCTTGTAAATCTTCTCTATTAAGAGCCATTACGTCTTGATTATTAATTAGTATCTTTCCAGAAGTTGGTTCTAAAAGTCTATTGATATGTCTGACTAAAGTTGACTTTCCACTGCCGGAAAGTCCCATCACACAAAATATTTCACCCTGCTTTACGTCAAAAGTAACATCCGAAACACCAATTACTGAATTATATTTTTCTAATGCTTCAGCTTTTGAAATTTTATCATTTTGAATTGCATCTAATGCTATTTTTGAAGTATTACCAAATACTTTCCAAACATTTTCAATCTTAATTGCTGAACTCGATGAATCCATTTTAATCTTTTATTGTGGAAAATATACTCGGCAATAATTAATTGCCGAGTATATATAATTAAATTTAGACTAAAGCCCTAACCAACCATCAACAGTTGATTTATTTGCTTTCATCCAAGCTCTAGCTACATCAGCTGGATCTTTTTTCTCAACTGAAATTGCATAAGCCATAGACGAAACATCATCTGCTGTTAATTGAAAATTCTTAAAGAATTCTACAATTGCTGGTGATTTTTTTTCTAAAGATGTACCCCAACCAATTTGAATTTGTTTAAGTGCATCTTTTGAAGCTACATATGATTTGTTATACCAGTCTGCATCTTCTTTTGGTTGAACCATTTTGTATTTAGCTGGATCGAATTTTGGCTCTTCCAACATAACTACATCTGCCATTCCCCAAATTGCATGTGGTTTGTAACAATAGAATGCATATCCCTCACCTTTTTTAATAGAGTCAAGAACTCTTGCATTTTTAACTGCTTCAGCAGCTCTTATTGGTTCAATACCAGCATCATATAAACCATAGTCTCTTAATTTAACTTGGTTAACATTTGCTGATGCCCAACCGTCCGCTCCAATCCAAAACTCACCTTTACCATTACCATCGCTATCCATTGCTTTAACAACTTCAGGTCTACCTAAGTCTTCAATTGCAGTGATATTCATTTTTTTTGCAAACTGTTGCGAAACACAATAACCT
Source organism: Alphaproteobacteria bacterium (assembly GCA_016777705.1). GTDB lineage: Bacteria > Pseudomonadota > Alphaproteobacteria > Puniceispirillales > Marisalimonadaceae > Marisalimonas. The sequence goes on from JADHQW010000041.1 coordinate 11,618, forward strand.
TGGTTTCCTTCATAAGGTTTGCTACTTAATTTTAAAGTTCCTTTTGGAACTAAATCATTAGTATAAGCTTGTTGATTTGGTAACCAGATATCTGGATGAACTTCTATTTCACCTTTACTTCTGTCAATTGCTCCGTAGATTGCAGTATTATTACCTGGAACAAGTTCTGCTTCTCCACCCATTTTATCTGTAACTACTGCAGCTAATAAATTTGCGATAGCAGTTGCACCAGTCCAACCTGGATCTCCTATTTTTACTTTTTCCGCGAAACTTGAAAAAGAAACAAATATAGAGATTAATCCAGCAACAAGTGTGCTTTTTAGTATTCTCATTATTTCCTCTCTGTTGTATTTAAAAATAAAAGCTTATCATTTAAAATTAATCAAACGCAACAATATATTTAGCCCTATTATATAAATATAATCGACCAATATGCTGCTAATCCAAAAAAAATTGTTGCTATAATGCTTCTTGAAAAAATACCTACTGCAGTTGCAATTATTGCAGCAATAATCTTTGGGTTATTCTCTATTAGAAATGATCCTGAGTTATCTAGAAATATAGCTGGAAATATAATTGCTGGAAATATGGCAGAAGGAACATAAGATAAAACTTCTCTTATTCTGTCATTAAACATTTCTTTTTTAATCAACGCTATCATTGAAAATCTTGTGAGATAAGTAATTAATCCACAATAAATTATTAAAGTCCAATTACTCATTATTTTTTTATCATCTTTGTTAATATCATTGCTGAAAACAAACCTGCTAAAGCTGCGACTATTATATAAGCTTTAAATGGAATATAATTATATCCTAACGTTGCTACTAAACCTGAAATAATTATTACAATTACATTTATAAACTTTCTAAAATCATTAACTAAAAGAGCCAAAAAAGTTAAAGGTACTGCAAAGCTCAGTCCTAATTTTTCTGGTATAGCTGCACCCAATATAATTCCTAAAAATGTAGTTGATTGCCAAATTACCCAGCACGTCACTCCACCACCAACTAAATGAAAATATCTATTGCTTTCTTTATTTTTTTTTAAGTATTCATTAGATATTGCAAACGCTTGGTCAATTAAGAAATAAGAAATTATAATTTTCCAAATTAATTTTAAATCTGACAAATGTTCAGAAACCACTGCTCCATAAAGAAGATGTCTTGAATTAACAGCTCCAACTGAACTTATAATAACTAAAGATGAAGCACCGCCAGAAAACAACTGTAAAAGAACTATTTGAGAAGCACCTCCAAAAACTATTAAGGACATCCCCATTGTTTCTAATGGAGTAAACCCAATATCAATAGCCAAAACACCAAATATTAGACCAAA
>JADHQW010000042.1 GCA_016777705.1 Alphaproteobacteria bacterium
TTGATTATGAAAGCATATTTTTTCTCTTTGCTTTGAACAAGCGATATAACTTTTGTTGCTTCTCCAATAGCAATTGGTAAAATACCTGTAGCTAAAGGGTCAAGTGTCCCCCCGTGACCAACCTTTTTAAGGTTTAATATTTTAGAAATTTTAGTTACAACTTGCCTAGATGTAATACCAGCTTGTTTGTCAACTATGATCCAACCATTAATATTTTTTTTAATAATAGCCCTCACATATGTAATATTTAAAATTAATTTTTAATTTTGTGTAAAATTTGATCTATATGTTTGGCATATTCAAAAGAATTATCAATTATAAAATTAATTTTTGGAATTTGTCTTAAGGTAATGCCACTTGAAATTAATTTTTTAATATGATTTTTCACTTTATTTAGGCTGTCAATCACTTCAAGTTTTTGTTTCCCACCTAAAGGCATTACATACACCTTTGCATTTTTTAAATCAGAACTAACATCGACTTCAGTTATTGTAATATTATTAGTCTCTAGTATTTGGTCATAAAATGTTTCACGGTGCAATGCATTAGAAATTAAATGTCTCAATTCTTCACCAACCTTTAACTGCCTTTGAGACTTTATTGTATTGTCTTTTTTTTTTTTGCCCGATTTATAATCAAAATTATTTTTCATAATATAATTAACCAGCTTTCTTATCAACCGAATCTAAACTTCTTGCTACCTCTTTTACTTCAAAACATTCCAAGACGTCACCTTCCTGAATGTCATTATAATTTTCAAACCCCATTCCACATTCGTTACCTTCACGAACCTCTTTTACTTCGTCCTTAAATCGTCTTAATGTTTTAAGCATTCCTTGATGAATTACTGTGTTGTCTCTTAAAAGTCTAAAGCTACATCCTCTTTTTACTATTCCTTCAGTGACGAAACATCCAGCAATTTTACCTATTTTGGACACTGAAAAAACTTTTTTAATTTCACTGTAGCCTATGAAAGTTTCTTGCATGTCAGGATCTAACATACCTGTAAGTGCTAATTTTGTGTCTTCAATTAATTCATAAATGATTGAATGGTATCTTATTTCTACGTTATCTCTTCTTGCTAAATCTCTAGCCTGTGGGATTGCCCTAACATTAAACGCAAATACCAAGGCAGAAGATGCAGCAGCTAATGATATGTCTGATTCACTAATTGCTCCAACTGCTCCAGATAATACTCTAACCTTAACTAATGAATTACCTAATTTATCTAAAGCGACTTTTATAGCTTCCAGCGATCCATGAACATCTGACTTTATAATAACTGGTAATTCTGAAGACTCCCCTGCTTGAATGTTTGCTAACATTTGTTCTACAGATCCTCTTGCCATTAATGTAGCTTCTTTTTCTTTAGATTTTCTTGATCTATACTCAGCAATTTCTCTTGCTCTAGACTCAGTTTCTACAACATGGGCTAAGTCACCAGCATTTGGTGTTCCAGATAAGCCCAAAACCTCTACAGGAGTCGAAGGACCAGCTTTATGAATCCTTTTTCCACTATCATTTAATAAAGCCCTAACCTTACCTGATTCACTACCAACTACTATTATATCACCAACATTAAGTGTGCCAGACTTTACTAACATTGTGATAACTGAGCCCTTACCTTTTTCCACTTTTGATTCTATAACAACGCCATTAGCGTTAATAGTAGCGTCACTTTTTAATTCCATTAATTCTGCTTGCAATTCTAGGGCATCTATTAAATTGTCTAGACCCAATTTAGTTTTAGCAGAAACATCAATACACTGAATATCACCACCCATTTCCTCAGGGATTAATTCATGCTGAAGTAATTCTGTTCTCACTTTTTGAGGATTGGCTTCAGGTTTGTCACACTTGTTTACTGCAACAATTATAGGGCACGACGCAGCTTTAGCATGTTTAATTGCTTCTACAGTTTGTGGTTTAATTCCATCATCTGCAGCAACAACTAAAATAACAATATCAGTAACATTAGCGCCTCTTGCTCTCATTTCAGTAAACGCTTCATGTCCAGGGGTATCAATAAAAGAGATTTTTGAATTTGATTTACTTGTTATTTGATAAGCACCTATATGCTGGGTTATTCCACCAGCTTCTCCATCTGCTACCTTAGTTTGTCTTAAAGCATCCAATAAAGATGTTTTTCCATGATCAACATGACCCATTATTGTAACAATAGGAGGTCGAGAGGTTAAATTTTCTGGATTATCTTCTTGAATAGTTAAATCTAATTCAACATCTGATTCCGATACTCTTTTTGGTTTATGCCCAAATTCTGTTGTAATTAATTCAGCTGTCTCTCCATCAATTACTTCAGTTGCTGTGGCCATAATTCCGTTTTTCATTAATTCTCTAACAATGTCCGCTGTTCTTTCAGTCATTCTATTTGCTAGTTCAGAAACGGTTATCGTATCAGGTATTATAACTTCTCTAAATTGTTTTACAGCTGGCGTTTGGTCAGCCTGCATTCTTGCTTTTTCACGCCTTCTTTTTATTGATGCAAGGGATCTAACTCTTACGTTCTCTGAGTCTAATGCTCGAGCAATAGTAATTTTACCTTGTCTTTTCTCGTTACCTCCTCTATTCCAAATAGTCTTTTTAACATTTTCTTTGTAAGCTTCTCTATCTTGGGTTTTATTTGCTGTCCATACCTTGGTATTACCTGGAACTGTTTCGTCATCGGCTAATTTTTGTCTATCTTTTTCAGCCTGTAAAGCGGCTTCTTCAGCTTTTTTAACTTCTATTTGGGCTTGCTTTTGTTCATCCTCAATTTTTTTTATTTCTAAAATTTCATTCGTCTCGGCTTTTCTTCTTGCTAATACTTTATCTTTAGGAGCTAAACTAGATGCTGCCTCAGCTGCTTCTTGAGCATTAGCAGCTATACGAGCTTCCTCAATTTTAGTTTGTTCAATTTTTTCTATAGCTATAGTTTCAGCTTCAGCAGCAGTTTTTGCAAGACCTTCTTGTAACATTTTACTTCTAGAATGAATTTCTTTAGCGCTTAAACCGGATCTTGTTTCCGGATTAGGTGTTTGTCTAGATATATCATTTATAGGGGTTCTATTAACTGGTCTTTTTGTTCTTTTGACTTCAACTTGAACAGTGCTTCTTCCTGATCTAGCATTAGTTGTAACACTGCTAGGCAGTTTAGAAGATGGAATAGGTTTTTTTAAAGTTAGTTTACCTCCTAAAGAAAGGCTTAATTTTTTTCTTTCGCCACTTGATTTTTCTTCCATAGTATTAATCCCTAAACTCATTCAGTTGGTAAATTATTTTTCTGAATCTATTTCTGAAAACCAATGTTCTCGTGCTTTCATGATTGTTGAACCAGCATCATCTTCATTTGCAAAAACGTCCTTACCTAAAATATTAAACAGCTCTTCACTATCTAATTCTGCCAAGCCATCTAATGTTATAATTCCATTTTCAGCTAAAGTTAAAATACTTTGTTTAGTTAAGTTAGCAAAATCATATAAATCTTTTTTTACTTTTAATTTTTTTATTGATTTTTCAACTCGCTCATTTTCAAGTTTGACAAAGTTTTTTGCTCTATTGCTAAGTTCTGAAGCTAAATCCTCATCAAACCCTTCTATATTGGTTAATTCATCTAATGCTGCATCTGCTATATCAGATATAGTAGCAAAACCTTCGCTGACCATCAGATGAGCAATAACGTCATCAATGTCAAGAGCGTCAATAAAAATTTTTGTTCTTTCAGTAAACTCAACTTGTCTTTTTTCTGATTCTTCTGCTTCTGTAAGTATGTCAACGTACCAACCAGTTAATTGTGAAGCTAACCTTACATTCTGACCCCTTCTGCCAATAGCTAATGAAAGTTGATCATCAGGCACAACAACTTCCATTCTGCCAGCATCTTCGTCCATAACAACTTTTGAAGGAATAGCTGGAGCTAAAGCATTAATAACTAAAGTAACAGAATCCTCTGACCAAGGAATTATTTCAATTTTTTCACCTTGTAACTCACTAACTACCGCTTGAACTCTAGAACCTCTCATACCAACGCACGCACCGACCGGATCAATGCTTGGATCGTTTGAAAATACAGATATTTTTGCTCTACTACCTGGTTCTCTTGCAACACTTTTAACTACTATAATGCCATCATATATCTCAGGAACTTCTTGTGTAAATAAAGCTGCCAAAAAATCATTAGAAGATCTTGATAAGAATATTTGAGCCCCCCTAGTTTCTTGGGTAACATCCACTATAAAAGATCTTAATCTATCTCCAGGCCTTAGTTGTTCTCTTGGAATCATTTGATCCCGTTTTATTATTGCTTCACCCCTACCTAGGTCAATTGTTACTGAGTGGTTTTCAACTCGTTTGATGGTTCCAACTACTATTTCACCTATTCGATCTTTATATTCATGAAATTGTCTTTCGCGTTCAGCTTCTCTTACTTTTTGAGAAATAACTTGTTTAGCTGTTTGTGCAGCAATTCGACCAAAATCTATTGGAGGAAGGGCTTCTTTATAAAAATCTCCAATTTGAAGTGTTAGTTTTCTCCTTTGTGCTTCACCAAAAGTCATTTGTGTTAATTGATTTTCAATAGTTTCAACTACTTCTGTAAATTGAGCAATATTTATGGAACCGTTTTTTCTATCTATATTTGCCCTAATATCTCTTTCCAAGCCATATTTAGACCTTGCTGCTTTTTGAATAGCTTCTTCCATTGCCAAAATAACTTCTTCTTTATCAATAGATCTTTCTCTGGACACGGCTTCAGCAACTTGAATAAGTTCTAATCTAGGTATGGATTTTAATTCCATTTTATTTCCTTATATAATTATTTATAATTTAGTTAATTTGCTTGTTCTCAATAGCCCAGTTGATATCAATATTCGCTTTGTCAATTTCTGGGAAATCAATATTCATTTCAAATTCGTCGGTTTTTAGAATTATTAAATTTTTTTCGTCAACACCTCTTAAGAAACCAATATGACTTTTTTTACCCATGAAAGGTTCTTTCAATATTATTTTAACTTTATTTCCTTTAAGCAATTTGTAATCATCTAATATTGTTAAGGGCCTATCCAAGCCTCCTGATGAAACCTCTAATATGTAACTCGAACTTATTGGATCATCAACTTCTAAATAAGAGGATATTTGCTTACTTAAAAAAGTACAATCCTTAATATCCATCTCCCTATCTTTAATTCTCTCGGCCATAATCTGCAATGTTTTTTTACCACTTGCGTTAATCACTTTAACACGAATGAGGTGATAGCCCAAAACTTTCAATCTTGTAAATAATAAGTCCCTAATATTATTTTCAATCATGTAACTTTTAAACTCGTCAAAATAAAAAAAAATGAGCTATAAAGCTCACTATAATCATTATAATTTTAATTTAATAAAAAATCAATAACTTTGGATGCTTGTAGTTAGTTTATCCTAAAATTTTTATTAAATTTTTTTAAAAATAAACCAATGAGGATCTCTATTCTCATTTATAGCCTTTTGTTCATACTTTGTTGCAACATAATGAATCGGCTTAGTTCTCCAATCAGCAGCTGTTTCAGCTGTCCATTGAAATCCTGAATTATTTTGAAAAATCTCTAGTATCCAACTCTTCATAATAAAATGATCAGTTCCAAGAGTGATAATACCGTTTGTTTTTAGAACATTATAAAGAGAAATCAGAAAGTTATCTTGAATTAATCTTCTATTTTTGTGTTTAAATTTTGGCCAAGGGTCTGGAAATAAAATTTTAATCTCAGAAAATATGTTTGAAGGAAAAAATTCAATAATTTTTCTTATATCATCAGGCCATATCATTATATTTTTTATACTATAATTAAGTATTTCCTTAATACATTTAGCATTAGTATTTAAAAATGGATCTGCTCCTAAGTACAAAATATCAGGATTCATTTTAGCAGATTTAAGAAGATTCTCTCCACTTCCAAACCCAATTTCAAGAATTATTTTTTTTGGTTTAAATTCAACTAAATCTTCTAAGATAAGTTTTGAAGTTAAAGATAAATGAGAATTTTTTATAAAATACTTTGCACCTTCTTGAAGTGCAAATTGATTATTTTCTGAGAGACTTCTACCTTTTCTTCTTCCATAAAACCTAATTAATTTTTTTGATGCATCGAAAATCAATTAAATACCAGATTCTTTAATAATAGCATCAACAAGATCAGTTTTTTCCCAACTAAAAGATCCCTCTACACCTTCATTCGGCTTTTTTCCAAAATGTCCATACGCTGAAGTTGGTACATAAATTGGTTGATTTAATCTTAGATGCTCTCTTATTCCTCTAGGTGACATATTTACTAAATTATTGAGAATTTTAGCTATTTTAGTATCTTCTATAATTCCTGTACCATCTGTATTGACATATAATGATAGTGGCTTTGAAATTCCTATTGCATAAGCAATTTGTATAGTACATTTCCTTGCCAGCTTTGCTGCCACAACGTTTTTAGCTAAATACCTAGTCAAATAAGCTGCTGATCTATCTACTTTTGTAGGATCCTTTCCTGAAAAAGCACCTCCACCATGAGGCGCTGATCCACCATAAGTGTCAACTATAATTTTTCTGCCCGTTAAACCTGCATCTCCATCTGGACCACCAATTTCAAAAATACCAGTTGGATTTACATAGAACTCATCTTCTGGACACATCCAACCGTCAGGCAAAACCTTTTTAACAACATCTCTAACTAAGTTTTTTATGTCTTCTTGTGAACAACCTTTTACATGTTGTGTAGACACTACTATAGAGCTTGCTTTAATTGGTTTACCATTTTGATATTGAAGTGTAATTTGGGACTTACTATCAGGAAGAAGAAAGTTGTTTCTATCAGTCTTTCTCAAAATAGACATTTCTTTCAAAATTTTATGAGAATAATAAATTGCTGCAGGCATTAAATCCTCTGTTTCATCACAAGCAAATCCAAACATTAAACCTTGGTCACCGGCCCCTTCATCTTTATTACCTAATTGATCTACTCCTAATGCAATATCAGCAGATTGAGAATGAAGATGACATTCAAAATGCATTTTTTCCCAATGATAGTTTTCTTGCTCATAACCTATGTCTTGCACAGCTTTTCTAACATGTCTTTCAATTTCATCATTACTTATTTCAATTCCATTTGGAAGCCTATATTCTCCTGCAATAATTGTTCTGTTAGTTGAAACCATCGTTTCACAAGCAACCCTGGCTTCTGGAAACTTTGCCAACATTAAGTCAACAACAGTGTCAGATATTCTATCACAAATTTTGTCAGGATGTCCTTCTGAGACAGACTCAGATGTAAATAGAAAATTATTTAACATAGCTTACCTTTCTTTGAAAATAAAATATAAGTAAGTTTATAGAGATTAAATATAAAATTGAAATAGCAAAAATTAAATCTCCGAAATTTTTATATAATGTTTGGTCTAAAGGTGGAATTAATTTCACCTCCCTAACGCTTTCTTTATTTAAAGAAATCTTTACAATTTCTTCTCCATAAGGCGAAATAAATGCTGATATTCCAGTGTTTGCCACTCTAACTAATGGCAAACCTGTCTCTACCGCTCTAATCTTTGCTAGTGCCAAATGCTGATAAGGTCCAATTGTATTACCAAACCATGCATCATTTGTAATATTTATAATTAACTTGGTATTATCAGATATCCTTCTATTTACCTCATTTGAAAATAAAATTTCATAACATATTAGCGTAATAATTTCTCCAAAACCTCTTAGTTTTATATTTTCTTTCATCACTCCAGTTGAAAAGTCCCTTGGACTTAAAAAATTAGCAATTTTTTTTAGCTTATTCCTAAAAGGAATGTATTCGCCAAAAGGTACTAAATGAATTTTATCGTATTTAAAATCTATTTTGCCAGTTGCGTTTATAAAGATTAATGAATTAAATAATTTTCTATTTTCTTGACTTAATAGACCAACAATTAAGGTTGTGTTTTTATTTTTTATTATTTTTTCGCTAATACTTGACAATAAATTAAGCTCATTAGGTATAAAGCCCTCAAAACTTGTTTCTGGCCAAATAATCATTTTATATTTATTTTCGAAATTATGTTCTTTTTCAAATGATAATTTTAAAAGTTTTTGGATATGATCTTTCCTTTTTTCTATATTCCATTTATCCTTTTGCTTTATGTTAGGCTGGACAAGAACTATCGTTTTATTCTCATTCATAACTACTGGTTCTTTATTAAAGAACCTCATAAAGGAGCAAATAAATAAAATAAAAATAGGAATAAAAAGGAATAAAAAAATTAACTTTTTGTTAGGCATATGTAAAAATAAAATTATTGGCAAAATACTCAATGTTAAAATAACTAAATTACCTGAAAAACTACCAACATAAGATAAAGTTTGTAAAATATATTGATTAGATGCAAGTGATATAGAAGGCATTAACCAGGGGAAACCAGTAAACATATTTGCTCTACAATATTCAATTAAGGCCAGATTAATAACAATTAATAAAATAGGAGATGAAGCTTTTGGAGTTAATAATTTACCAAAAATAAATGCTAAAGCCCAAAAAGCTGCTAATATACTAGGTAAAATAATAATAGATAAAGGCATAAGATATATATGATATGTATCGGCAACAAGAAATGCTGAACCAATCCAATATAGTCCGAATGAAAACCATCCAAAACCTAGAAACCAAGATGCTATAAATATTTTTTTTAATGAAGGTAATAAGCTTATAGAATAAATACCAAAACCTAAAATAAAGATTAATGGAAAAAATGAGTTCGGGGCAATGGAGAAAGTTGCTATTGCACCAACAAAAAAATTAAACATGTATAGTGCTATAGTTGATTTATATAATTTATTCATAAAGCTATTTAATTATTTTGATTCATCATAACGCAATAATTTATTTAATCCTCTTAATTTAACTAAGATGACTTTTCTAGGATCAGCTTCCAATATTTCAAACTTTAATCCTGATGGGGAATATTTTATAACTTCTCCTTTAACAGGAACTCTTCCAGCTATGTTTATTATAAAACCTCCGAGAGTTTCAATTTCTTCATTTAAGTCTTCTTTTCTAATTGATGATAAAAGATCTTCGATTAAATCCATTGTAATTCTTGCTTCTAAAACTATGGATCCATCCTGCATTTTTTCTAATCGGCATTCTGTCGATAGATCATGCTCATCTTCTATATCCCCAACTAACTCTTCCACTAAATCTTCAATCGTTACAAGACCATCAATACCACCATATTCATCAACAACAAGCGCCAAATGCCTTCTTTTGACTCTCATCTCATATAAAAGATCTAATAAACTTATGGAAGGAGACACAAATATGGGTTTTCTTAACAGTGATTTTATATCTTTTTTTTCTTGTAAAAATAAGTTTGCTAAAACATCTTTTATATGAAGAATACCAACAATATCATCTAAACTTTCGTTCCTAACTGGAACTCTGCTGTGATTAGTCTTAATTAGTTGTTTAACTATCTCATTAAAATCATCAGACATAGCTACTGAAACAATATCTACTCTTGGTATCATTACATCTGATGCATTGATGCCTCTCAATCCTGCTAAATTTTTTAATAATTCATTTTCATGACTTAAAGTTTTACCATTTGAGTCATCATCATTAATTCTTTTTGCAACGAATTGCTCTAACTCTTCATCAAGTTGTTTTTTTTCATGATTTGAATGTTTTAAAAACTTTGGTATTTTTATTTTCATTAACCTACTTATTTTTACTAATATTTAGTTAAAATCTAAAAATTTAATTATAAGGATTATCTATTTTTAAATTTTTTAAAATTTTTATTTCTAAACTTTCCATTATGTGTGCATCATGTTCTTTCTGATGATCATAACCAAGTAAATGCAAGACACCGTGAATGAAAAGATGTATTAAATGATCTTCTAAGTTTTTATTATCTGTTTTAGCTTCTTCTGTAATAGTTTGACTGGAAAACACAATATCACCTAAAAAAATTTCATTTCTATTGTTAATTTCTTTGGAAGGAAATGACAATACATTTGTAGGTTTATGGATTTTTCTATAATAATTATTTAATTCAGCAACTTTCTTATCTCCAGTAAATAATATTGAAATTAAAATATTGTTTTCTAAAAGGTTATTTTTCGAGTTTTCAAAGATTTCTAATATAATTTTGTTTAATCTCTTTTCAAAACTCTTTATATACTTATCTTCCCATAATGATCTAACAATATTAGCCTCAATGGTATAAAAGTCATTTTTCCAAATTTTATAGTAGCCTTGATTTAACTTATTCATAATTTTTTATTATTGTAAATCTTTGTTAATATTATCATAAGCTTTTATAATTTTTGCAACTATAGGATGTCTAATAACATCGCTAGCTTCTAAATATATTATCTTAATATCCTCTATTTTATTAAGTATTTCTTGGCATTCTTTTAAGCCCGACATTTGACCTTTTGGTAAATCGACTTGACTTAGGTCACCATTTATTACCATTCTTGAACCTTCACCAATACGAGTTAAAACCATTTTCATTTGGACTGAAGTTGTATTTTGAGCTTCATCAACTATCACATACGAATTTGTAAAAGTTCTACCTCGCATAAACGCTAAAGGTGCAATTTCTATTTCTCCTGACTGTATTTTTTTTTCAACCCTGTCAGATGGCATCATTTCATAAAGAGCGTCATAGATAGGTCTTAAATAAGGATCAATTTTTTCTTTCATATCTCCTGGCAAAAACCCTAATCTTTCTCCAGCCTCTACCGCAGGCCTTGTTAAAATGATTTTTTCTACAAGTCCTTTTTTTAACATATCAATACCTTTAGCGACAGCCAAATATGATTTTCCTGTTCCTGCAGGACCAAGTCCAAAAACAAGTTCATAGTTATTTAAAGCATTCAAGTAATTTTTCTGACCAATGCTTTTAGGAAAAATATGTTTCTTCCAAGTGACTAACTTGTCTAGATTAATAACTTGATGAGCATTTAAATCAAAATTTGAACTACTTTTATCAGCCAACATTCTAAACTCTGTTTCAAACTCCATAAAATTCAAGTTTAATTTATTAATTTTTTTGTTAGATAATTTTGTATAAACATTATTAATAATAGTTTTAGTAATCTGAATTTTTTTCGATTCACCAGAAATATTAAACTGGTTTCCAAATAAGTTTATATTGACATCTAAAAGCTTCTCTAATTTTGTTATATTTAAATTATGATTACCAACAATAATGGCTACCAAAGAATTATTAGGAAAATCAATGGTAATTTCTTCTTTATTGTTAATATTTTGCAAATTAAATTACACCTTCTGTTGATTAAATATTAATAATGTTACCGGTTAAACTGTTTTGAAAAGCTTGAGTAACATTTATATTAACAGTTGAACCAATTATATTTTTTTCATTACAATTAAAGTATACTGATTGATTATATTGTGACCTTCCAAGGTATTGATTAGATTTTTTGCCGTTTTTTAAAACTAAAATCTTTAAAGTTGAATTAATAGATTGTTTGTTAAATGCAAATTGTTGATCTCTTAATATATTTTGTACTTCTTCTAATCTTGACTTTTTATATGATTCGTCAACTTGATTGAGAGAAATAGCAGCTGGTGTTCCTGGTCTTATAGAATATTTAAAAGAATAAGCTTGAGAATATTTTATTTCTTTTATTAAATCTAATGTTGCTTGATGATCTTTATCAGTTTCACCAGGAAACCCAACTATAAAATCTCCAGAAAGAGCTATATTTGGGTTATAATGTCGAACTTTTTCTATAACTTTTATATATTCTTTCACAGTATGTTTTCTATTCATTAATCTAAGAATATTATCAGATCCAGACTGAATAGGAAGATGTAAGTATGGCATTAATTTGCTTACGTCTCTATGGGCTTCAATAAGTTCTAAATCCATATCAAGAGGATGAGAGGTAGTATATCTAATAAATTCAAGCTCTTTAATTTTAGATAATTCTTTTATAAGGCGACCTAGTCCCCATATATTCTTATCTGTCCTTTCAGCATGCCAAGCATTAACATTTTGTCCTAATAAAGTAATTTCTTTAACCCCATTGTCTATTAATTCTTTAGCTTCATCTAGTATAGATTTTATTGGCCTAGAGTATTCTGCTCCTCTAGTGTATGGAACTACGCAGAAAGCACAAAATTTATCACATCCCTCTTGAATAGTTAAAAATGCTGATGGACCTCTTTCAGTCACAATAGATTTTAAATGATCAAATTTTGGAATAGTTGGAAATTCTATATTTATATGATTGTTTTTTGTTAGAGGATCAACTTTTGCTATTAGTTCAGGTAGATTTTGGTATGACTGAGGACCAACTACAATATCTACCCAAGGAGATCTCTTCATTATTTCTTTACCCTGAGCTTGTGCCACACAACCTGCTACAGCTACAATAGATTTTTTCCCTGTTTTTTCTTTTCTCAAATTGACTTGATCTCTAATTCGTCCAAGCTCTGAATATGTTTTTTCAACTGCTTTTTCACGAATATGACATGTGTTAATAACTATTATGTCGGCATCTTCAGGATTTTCATCTATTTGATAACCATGAGGTTTAAGAAGGTCTACCATTTTTTCAGAATCATAAAAATTCATCTGGCAACCATGAGTTTTAATAAAAAGTTTTTTCATTAACCATACACTTTAAAATATGTGTCATTACTGACATATAATGTCCTTATCTTGCAAGTGTTTTTGAAAAAGAACTCGAATAAAAAAATTTTATTTTTTCTTCTAAGAAATTACTTAAATTTTTTCTAGATGCAAAATGGTTACTACATACAGGTTCGATAAATATTAATTTTATTTTTATTGACCTTAAAGTTACCAACTTTAAAATATGTGGTTTAAGATCCATATCTCCATACCAAGCTATGACCGGCCTTAACCATCTATTTAT
>JADHQW010000043.1 GCA_016777705.1 Alphaproteobacteria bacterium
CACTTGCTGGCCCACCTGAAAGTATAATTGCTTTTGGGTTGAGCTTATTATTTAATTCGACATTTATTTTGTTGTAAGGATGTATTTCACAATAAACTTTTAATTCTCTCAAACGTCTTGCAATCAATTGTGTTACTTGGCTTCCAAAGTCTACAATTAAAACAACATCATTTCTCATAAATTTTCTTTCTTTTTTTAAGTCTTATTAAATTATCTTCTTCTTTGAAACATTGAAATAAAAAATCCGTCTACATTGTATTTAGCTGGATTAATTAAAATGCTTTTCTTTAGCTCACTTTGAAATGGATATTCAATGCCGTTCATGGGTAAAATAGTATCGTTCCACATATTAAACATGTTAATTTCAGAAAATTCTATTTTGTTATTTTCTTTAAACTTCTCAATTTGATCAACCCCCTCTTCTATTAAAAAAGAACAAACAATATAAGCTAATTTTCCACCAGGAGCAACCATCATTGACGCTTTTGATAAAAGTTCTGATTGAATTTTAATTAAATCATTTAATTTTTTTTGATCAAAGTTAAATCTCGAATCTGGACTTCTTGACCATGTTCCAATACCAGAACACGGTGCATCAATTAAAACTAAATCAAATTTATTTTCTAAACCTGAAACATTCCAATTTGGTTTAACTAAACGTCTCTCAACGTTATGGACACCTGCTCTTTTAAGGCGAACACTAGCATTTTCTAACCTCTTTTTATTAGTATCTAGAGATAAGATTCTTCCCTTATTATTCATGATATCTGCTAAAATAAGAGATTTTCCTCCTGCTCCTGAGCAGATATCAGCAACTGACATTCCTGGCTTTACATCAAGTAGTAACGAAGCTAATTGGGAGGCTTCTCCTTGAATTTCAATATTGCCATTTTTGAAGAGTTGATGTCCCTCTATTGGAAATCTTTTTGAAAGTCTTATTCCTAAAGGTGAATATTTACTGTACTCAACTGGTATATTTATGTCTTGTAATAAAGCCTTAATTTCTTCTCGAGATTTAACCTTTAAGTTATTTATTCTAATATCAAAAAAAGCTTCTTTATTTAATGATAATAAAACTTCTTTCCAATCATTTGGGTAACTTTTTTTTACACTTGTTATTAAATATTCTGGTAACTCATAATAAACGGGTTCAGGCATTTTATTATTGTAAAAGCCATCAAAGTTTAAGCTTTCCAAAAAATGTAAATCTTCTTCAGCAATATTCATAAAGTCTTTCAACTTTAATAATAATAATTTTTTTATTTCTATTAAATTATTTTTATAACGTGTATTTAAGAAAAATAACTCTAAAAATAATTCTCTTTCATTTGTGATTTCAATATCTAGCAAAGTTAAATGCCATCTAATTTTAGATCTATGTCTCAATATATTCCAAAAGCTACTTGATACAAACTTCCTGTCTTTAGATCCCATATGCTTTCTAGATCGGAAAAAATTTTGTACTAAATTACTGGCAATCTTATCACTGTTATTAAATAATTTTAACAGTTCTAATATTGAATATATACGCTCCTGATCTAACATTAGGAAGGTCGATAATTCGGAGCTTCTCTAGTTATAGTAACGTCATGAACATGACTTTCTCTAAGACCTGCATTACTAATTCTTTTAAAAACACAATTTTTCTGCATTTCTTTTATATTCTTATTACCTGTGTAACCCATAGCTGATTTCAACCCACCCACTAATTGATGAATGACATTTTCAGATGGCCCTTTGTAAGGAACTTGACCCTCAATTCCTTCTGGCACTAATTTCAAGGTTTCTATTTCAGCCTGAAAATATCTATCAGCCGACCCCCTAGCCATTGCACCTAATGAGCCCATGCCCCTATATGATTTATAAGATCTGCCTTGAAATAAAAAAACCTCACCTGGCGTTTCATCAGTTCCAGCTAAAAGTGAACCCACCATAACTGCACTTGATCCTCCAGCAATTGCTTTAGCTATATCTCCTGAATACTTAATTCCACCATCCGCTATAATTGGAACAGAAGCTTTGTTACCCACTTTTGAACAATCTGTTATTGCAGTCAATTGAGGAACCCCAACACCGGCAATCATTCTAGTTGTACAAATTGAACCTGGACCAATTCCAACTTTAACTCCGTTTGCACCTGCATCTATCAATGCTTGGGTTGCGTCACCTGTAGCAACATTCCCTCCTATTAAAGCGACTGTATTAGATAATTTTGCTATTTGCCTCACTGTATCCAAAACCATTTCACTATGACCATGTGCTGTATCAACAATTAAAACATCAACACCTGCATCTATTAATTGTTCTGCTCTTGCCATTCCTTCTTTTCCAACACCTGTGGCCGCAGCCACTCTAAGTCTTCCTTGATTATCTTTGCAGGCATCTGGATGATTCTGGGCCTTTTCCATATCTTTTACTGTTATTAAACCAACACAAAAATTATCTTCATCTACAACAACTAATTTTTCAATACGGTTAGTATGAAGAAGTTTCCTGGCATCTTCAGCACTAACGTTTTCTTTTACAGTTATAACATTTCTAGTCATAAGTGCTGAAACTGATTGATTGTAATCATTTGCAAATCTCACATCTCTATTTGTAAGAATGCCAACTAATTTATTTTGAGAACCTTCAACAACAGGAATGCCACTTATTTTATATTTTTCCATTAATTTGAAAGCATCGCCGAGTGTTTGGTCAGGTTTAATAGTAACTGGATTAACTACCATGCCAGCTTCAAATTTTTTAACTTTTTTAACCTCAGATGCTTGATCTTTTATTGTAAAATTTTTATGTAAAACTCCTATCCCACCCAGTTGAGCCATGGTAATAGCCAAGCTATGTTCAGTTACAGTGTCCATGGCAGCAGAGAGGAGAGGTATGTTTAATTTAATATCTTTAGTAATAAATGTATTTACATTTGCATCAGCTGGACCAAAAGTGCTATGTGCGGGTTGTAATAAAACATCATCAAAAGTATAAGCGGCTTCAATAATCATTTAATTTTTCCAACGCTGGAGGTTTGAGTTAATATTGTAACTAAAAAATTTTGTATGCGTTGCTTTTTATATATATACTTTTGTTTCTTTTATGCAAAGATATTTTAGTCCTCATTAAATTCCTTTGAAGCCTAGAGCTATTACATAACCTTCTACAGACTCTTTTCTACTCGCATCAGGCTTAATATGATTAACCTTTGTAAAATATTTTCGCATTAATGATAAAGACTCAATTTCTGCCCCACCCTTGAAGCACTTCGCTAAAAATACACCATTTTTTTCTAAATTTTCGATTGCAAAATCTAGGGCTGTTTCTACTAGATACGTAGTTCTTATATGGTCTGTTTTTCTATGTCCTGTAGTATTAGCTGCCATATCAGATAAAACAATATTAGGTTTACAGCCAAGGATATTAATCAACTTATCACCAATACTTTTTTCACTTATATCCCCTAATATCGAAATGCAACCAGCAATGTCATCAGTTGGAAGCAAGTCAACTCCTACAACTGTCTCCTTGCCTCCTATGGATCCCACTTCTTGAGATGCTATTTGAAGCCAACCACCCGGGGCACACCCAAGATCAACAACAGTTAATCCTTGATGAAGAAATTTATATTTTTCATTTATTTGTAAAAGTTTAAACGCAGCTCTAGACTTATAACCTCTTTTTTGTGTCTCTAGCACATAAGGATCATTGAGCTGTCTACCAATCCATCTGGTACTCGATGATTTTCTTGTTTTATCTTTTTTTGGTTTTTTAGATAAACCTCTAGAACTTCCAAATGAACCTGGGTTATTTTCATTTACCATTTTTTCCATCATCAAAATTTTTAAAAAAACAACTTTCAGCACCGGTATGACACGCAGCACCAGTTTGCTCTATTAAGGCCAACAAAGTATCTCCATCACAATCTAATCTAAGCTTATGTAGCTTTTGAAAATGGCCACTTGTTTCACCTTTTCTCCAAAGCTTAGATCTAGAACGTGAATAATAATACATGTTATTTGTTTCTATTGTTTTTCTTAAAGCATCTTCATTCATCCATGCCATCATTAATACTTTTCCAGAATGTAAACATTGCGAAATAACTGGTAACAAACCATCTTTATTAAAGTTAACATTTGATAAATTAAATTTTTCTGAAGCGTCACTAATATATTTAATATCTGACATTTTATCCTCTATTTCTAACTCTTCTTATAAACTTTGAAAAATCATTACTTATACCCATCATAGCTGGAACAATTACAAGAACAAGCAATGCTGTTATGCCTAAACCAAAAACGATGGTTGCTGCCATTGGTATCAAAAATTGAGCTTGTAATGATGTTTCAAACATAAGTGCTGATAAACCTCCAATAGTAGTGAGTGAAGTTAATAAAACAGGCCTAAATCTGTCTACCACTCCAGTTATTATTGATTCATTGATTACACTTTCTTCATTTTTATTTTTATTTTTATTTTTATTTTTTAAATCTTCTAATCTTCTTTCAATGGTAGATACTAAAATAATAGAGTTGTTAACAACAATTCCTGCTAAAGCTAAAAGTGCAAACATAGATAATATTGACATTGTCAATCCTAACAAATAGTGACCTAGGACTGCACCTATAAATGAAAAAGGGATCATAATCATTATTGAAAATGGTCTTGACCAAGATTTAAAAACCCAGGCCAAAATAAAATAGATTAACAACAAGCCAATTATTGAACCAGTTCCCATGTCGGCAAATGTTTCTTTTTGTTCTAAATCACGACCATCAAATCTATAAGAAACATTGTATTTTTTTGCTATTTCAGGTAATCCATTTTCCATTAAAAATTGTCTTGCCTGAGATGTACTCATTAAGGGTGGGAAAAGGTCGCCTGAAATTGTTACCTCTCTAAAACCATTTTTTCTATTGATAGATGCAAAAGGAAGTTTTTCGTCAATTTTAATTATATCTTTTAATTTAAAGCTAACTCCGGAAGGCGAGATAATCCTCAAATTTGTTATCATGTCTGTAAGTTGTTCATTCTCAGACAATTTTAAACGAACTGTAACCTCTTCGTCACCTTTTGGAAATTTAGAGATAATACTTCCATTAATAGCTGACCTTACCTGTTCACCAATATCTAAAATTGATAGACCTAAAGATTGTCCTTTGTTTGTTAAGCCTAAGATTCTTTCTTGAACACCATATTCTAAGTTATCTTCTAAAGAGGTAACACCTGGTATTGTTTCAGCAATTTTGATTAATTCATTTGAAGCTAGTTTAAGTATTTCTAAGTCTTTGCCTTGAAATCTAACATCTAAATCTCTTCCTGGAGGGCCTCCACTAGGTGCTCTTATTGTTAATTTATCCAAGCCAGATACATTTTCTATATTCTCTTTCCAAACCTTTATAAATTCTTTTGTTCTTACATTTCTTTTATCTGCTGTTGTCAACTCAACTACCATTGAACCTAAAATATCATTACCCATGGAGTTAGGGCCCGAATCATTTGAAAAGGAAGTTCTGCTTCCAATAGTTGACATTTTAAATCTTACTAATCCCGGTGAATTAGAAAATTGAGTTGAGGTTTTGTTTAATCCTTTTTCAACATTCTCTAACATTCTAGTAGTTTGAGATCTTGTTGACCCAGAATGCATTTTATAATTAACTATTACAATATCAGCTTCAGGAGTAGGAAAAAAACTAAACAAAACTCGTCCACCAGACATCATGCCGACAGAAACTATAAACATTCCTACAGCGACCATAAATGTTACATATCGATAGTTAAACGTTAATGTGACAAAACGCCTAAAAGACCCTTCTTGAAAAGCATTGAATTTTTGATCAAACCATAATCTAAATTTACTTTCTTCTTTGCTCGACTTATCAAAATGAGCCAAATGTGCTGGTAAAACTAAAAAACATTCAATCAAACTAGCAACTAACACTGCACAAACTACCCAAGGAATAGCTGCTATAATTTCACCAATTACCCCCTTTACCATAAATAAAGGTATAAAAGCTGCTACTGTTGTTAACATTGCTGATATTACGGGCATAGACATTCTAGTTGCTGCGACAACTGGTGCTTGTGCACTATTAAGTTTTCTTTTTGTTTTTAAATAAGAAGAGTGTTCACCAACAACTATTGCATCATCAACAACAATTCCCAAGGCCATTATAAGCCCAAATAAAGAAATCATATTAATTGATTGACCTGAAACAAACATAACACCAAAGGTAGCCAAAAAAGCAATTGGTATACCAAGGGCAACCCAAATAGCTGTGTTACGACTAAGAAAGAGAAAAAGAACTGCTAGAACAATACATAGACCACTTAACCCGTTCTTAACTAATAGAGAAATTCTTTCTTCAATTAAGTTTGCAGCAGTATTATAAGTTTCAACCTTAATAACGTTTCCAATAATATTTTTTGCATTGGTAATTACCTTCTCAACATTTTCTGAAACTTCAAGAGCATCACTAGTTTTACTTCTTCTTACCCACAACTCTACAGCAGGGTTTCCATCAATAGATTTTAAAACACTTCCTTTTTTAACACTCGATTTTATTTCTGCTATATCATCAAGTAATATCCTTCCTCCTGAACTAGAGTTCTTTAATTCTAGCTTTTTAAACGTTTCAACAAGTCTTTTTTCACCAATTGTTCTAACCCTTAAAGATCCGTCTGCAAAACTACCTCCAGACACATCCTGAGTTTCAAGTTTAATTAAATTTGCTATTTTATTGAAAGATAATTTAAGCCTTGCTGCCTCGAGTTGTGAAATTTCTATAAGAATTTCTTCTTCTGGAAGCCCCTGGATATCAACTTTATCCACTCCAGAGTTCAGAAGTACTTCTTTTAACTTTTTTGACTTTTCTCTTAATAATGATAGTGAAACATCTCCAGATAATACAATTCTAGTAACTGTATCAAAAAACTCACCAACAATTATTTTAGGTTTATTTGCTTTTTCAGGAAAGCTTATCCTAGAAACAGCAGTTTCTATATCTGTTCTCCCTTTTTGCATGTCATGACCATAATTAAATTCAACTTGGGTGCTACCAACACCTTCAACGGATTTCGAGGAAACCTTTTTTACTCCTGAAATAGGTCTTAACTCAGGCTCCAACAACTGTACAATGTTTTGGTCAATCTCTTCAGCAGTAGCCCCTGGCCAGTCTATAGAAACAGCTATTACTTCTACATCAAAATCTGGAAAAAACTGCTTATTAAGCCTTCCAATTGATAAAAGTCCAATTACGATCATCAAAATCATTATGATATTAGCAGAAGTTCTATGCTCTACAAAAAATTTTAAAAAACCTGACTCTTTAAACTGCATTTAAAATTCTACCTTAAAAAATTTTTATTTTTTAATTAATTTAGTACGGAAACTTTTTTATTATCAAGATTAGTTGATATACGTGTTGAAATTATTAAATCATCATCAGTAAAATTTCCTTTAACTAATACAAAGCCAGAACCTTTATATTTAAGAGAAACCTGTTTTTCTTTAGCAATATTATTTTTAACTATATAAACCTTATTACCATATAAAGAAGTTTCAGGTAATTTAAACAGTCCCTTAAAATCTCCTTGGGGGTATTTTATACGAACAAATGTTCCTACAGGGATATAATCGTTTTGATTAAGATTTTGATTGATTTTAGCAAATAATTTTCCACCACCCTCTTCTTCGTTGGTTTTACCATCAGTTCTTTCAATAACAGCAGTAATTTTTTTTAGAGAATTTGCTCCAACTTCCCATATTACTTCAATTGACTTGCCTATTAAATTTTTTGCATCTGAATAGATCTTACTAGGAACAACAAATTCAACTTCTAAATCATCAATAGAAAAAATATCGGCTATTTTTTCGTTACTAGAAATAAACTGACCTTTATTAATTTTTACATTAAATAATCTTCCATTAAATTTAGCCTTTAAAACAGTGTCAGATAAATCTTCATTTGCTTTTTCTAAAATTGTTTTAGATCTGATATAGTCAGATTTATTTTTTGAAAGAAGTATTAATTCATTATCATATTTATTTTGAGATATAACTTTTCTTGTTAACATTGATTTATATCTTTTAACTTGCCTTTTACGAATATCTAGCTGTTTACCTAATTCTTGAGTCTCTGAATTCAATCTTTTAATTTCAAGAAGGTAACGTTTTTGATTAAGCTTTGCTAATATTTGCCCATTTTTTACGTAAGAACCATTTAGAAAAGTATCTGAAATATATTCAATTTTGCCAGAAACACCAAATCGTAGATCACCTTTTCGAGAAGATACAATCTTTCCAAATGCATCAGAAGTAGGAAAATGATTAGATTTTTTAGCCTTAACTACATTTACATAAAATGTCTTTTCTTTAACCTTTAAAGGTTTTGCTTGTGGTTTAGTTGATACAAGATATTTATAAGATATTAGACTGACTAAAAGTACTAAAATAAAGGCTATTAGCTTACGATTAAATATTTTAGAAATCATTTTTTCTCTTTCTAACAAGTTTCGTATTCCAGAAGCTATCAGCTTAAGATTAAATACTTTAGAAATCATTTTTTCTCTTTCTAACAAATTTCATATTCCAAAAAATTAAATACCAAAAGTTAGTAAATAATGATTGAGAGGTTAATATAATGTTAACTTTTTCTTTACAAATAATAATTCAAATACAAATTTACAATTTTGTGGTTAATATAATCCTAATTTTATTAACTCAGAATTAATTTTTTCAGGTAAATCTTCATTATCTTCGTTACTTAAATTTAAATCTGGTGGAATATCATCAGCCATATAATATCTCCAACCTTGGAAAGGTTTCATTGGTGTTGGAATAACCCTTACTAAATCTGTATCTAACTCAATTTCACAACCTTTAGTCCCATCTTCTCTAATAACGGAAATGATGTCTAATATTTTTTGTCTAACCAAAACATTTCTTTTAATAATCCAAAAAATTGAACCTGTCTTAATTAATTGATCCTTTTGTTTTGGCATATTTCTAGTTGTATGTATTATTTTTCCATAAGCGTCAGCGAGCATTTTCTGTCTAATTCGAAGTCTCTCAATACTCTCTATTCCAACTGCAATTTTTTTTAAATGATATGTCAATGAAATCGGTCCAAACTATAAAATTACCAATGCAGACAAACCTAGAAAGGTAAAAAAACCTATGACATCAGTTGCAGTAGTCAAAAAAACAGAACTCGAAATTGCAGGATCTATTTTAAACCTTTCTAATGTTAGTGGAATTAAAGTACCCAAAATTCCTGCAAATAACAAATTTGCTATCATTGCTAAGCCCATAATAAACGCAATATGCTTATCACCAAACCATAAATATGCTAATAAAACTGACAAAAAAGCAAATATAACACCATTAACCATACCCACCCATGTCTCTTTCAAAACAAATTTTTGTAAATTAGTGTAATTTAATTGCCTAGTAGCTAACGCTCTTACTGCTACGGTTACAGTTTGAGTTCCAGCATTTCCACCCATAGACGCAACAATTGGCATCAATACAGCTAAAGCAACTAGTTTTTCTATTTCATCTTGAAATAACCCTATAACTGATGAAGCTAAAATCGCAGTAAACATATTTAAAATAAGCCAAGAAAATCTTCCTTTAACAGTTTCAACAAAAGAAGATCTTATAGAAAAATCACTTACTCCAGCTAAACCTTGAAGATCCTCCTCAACCTCTTCATTAATCACATCTACTATATCATCTACGAGTATTACTCCCAGCAGTCTATTTGCTATATCTGTTACAGGCATATTTACTAAACCATATTGCTGAAATAATAGCGCCACCTCTTCTTGATCTGTATCAACATTTACACTTCTTGGATTTGTTTGCATTAGGTCATTTAGTCTAATTGGTCTTTTAGCTGACAATAGCTTTGAAAGAGAAATGACACCTAGAAGTCTCTGAGCAGGGTCTACAATATATATTGAATAAAAGTTTTCTTCTTCATCCTGAGGTTTAGTTCTCATATGGTCAATAGTTTGACCAACCGTCCAATTACTTGGAAAAGCTAAGAATTCTCTTTGCATTAACCTACCAGCAGAGGATTCTGGAAATGAAAGAGCTTCTTCAACTAAAATTCTATCAGCTTTAGGAAGTTGCTTTATAACAACTTTTCTATCTTTTTCCTCTAGTTCTTGAAGAATTTCAATAGCGTCGTCTGAATGCAATTCAGGTATAGCTTTTGCTAAAGCCCTTGTCCCAATAAAGTCAATTACCTTTTCTTGAACGTTATGATCTAAATAAACTAATACTTCTGGGTCAAGAGCTTTCCCTAATAAGTTTAAAAAAGAATTTAAGTTTTCACCAGAAAGCCTTTCAATCATATCAGCTTGATCAGCGGGATGTAGGGGTTCAATTAATTTTTTTAAACCCTGTCTGTTTTTTTTCTTAATGGTTAACTTGATTGCATCTTCAACAACAGGTGTGAGACCGTATAAACTTTTAAAATTATTATCAACTGAAGAATATTCAACTTCACTTAAATCATTTTTATCAAATTTATGGTCCATGATTGTCCACTAAAAATTACTTATTACATATATTTTAAACCTTAATTTAAAGGATTTAATTACTATTTTTCTGCATCAACTTCTTTAAATACTTCCCTAATTAATCTAAGAGACTCTAATCCTGCAGGCGCGCCACAATATATAGTAATTTGTAATACAACATCCCTTATTTGTAATTTTGATAAACCATTATTTAAGGCACCTCTAACATGTAATTTAAATTCATGAGATCTATTTAGGGCAGCTATCATGCCTAGATTAACAAGTGATCTGTCTCTGTCAGATAAGTTTTCTTTGTTCCAAACTTCACCCCATGCATATTCAGTAACTAGTTTTTGCATATCAGCTCCTAGTTCGTCAGCAGAAGCTAAAGCTTTATCAACATATTCATCACCAAGTACTTTTCTTCTTTTTGCTATACCTTTTTTAAAAATATCACTTTCCATTGATAACCCCTATAAAATTTGTTTACTTATTAAATTAATACCACACAAAAACAAAGCTAAGTGGCTTATATGATAAAATAATTTATCAGATAGTTTTTTATTCAAGAACTTACCCAAATATATACCAAGTGGTAATATTGGCAAAACAATAAAACTTAATAAAATACTGGTCTGGCTAAAAACTTCTAAATTAAAGAAAAAAGGGAGTTTTGCTAAGTTTATAATCAAAAAATAAAAACTCATAGTGCCAACAAATAACTGCCTTTCTAGACCAAGTGGTAAAAGAAAAATTTGAGCTGGAATCCCCCCTGTTAAAGCAACAAAACTTGAAAAACCTGAAAAACCACACCAACCAATTGCTCTAGTATAAGAGAGTTCTAATATTTTTTTTGTTTTCTTGACAAAATAATCTTTTATAAAAATATCTTTAAAATATCTAATAGAAGTTGTTAATGCTAATAGACCAATTAAAATTAAAATATAACTATCATCAAGATATTCAAAACATAGCCATCCTAAAATTTGACCTATTAAACCTCCTAAAACCATTAACTTTAAAATTTTAAAGACTGGAAATTTTCTCCATGTAAATGCTACAAAAACATCTGTAATTAAGTATAAAGGAAGTAATATTGCTATAGCTAACTTTGGAGGAAAAACTAAAACCATAACTGGCAATCCAAGAGATCCTAAAGCACCACCAAAGCCTGATTTCGAAATAGCTACAAGTATTACTGCCAAAAGAGCAATTGGTATTAAGACTTCTAAATCATTAATTAATCTTAAATTTGATAATGCTTCTTCTATCAAGTTTTAATTCCTTTTTCCTAAATATTTGATAAGAATATACCTACTATAAATTTATTGGTTAAAAAAATGATTAATAAATATTATTCTTATAGATGTGAGAATTATAATGAGTATTAGGCCTATTTTAGAAAAAAAAACGTCTTCACCTGTAATTGAGGGAGCTGGTGTTCGGTTAGATAGAGCTTTTGGGTTTGGAAACACAAGTCAATTTGATCCTTTCTTACTATTAGATGATTTCCGAAATGAAAATCCCAATGACTATTTAAAAGGTTTTCCATGGCATCCTCATAGAGGCATTGAAACTATAACTTATATCTTAAAAGGTTCCGTAGAGCACAAGGATAGTTTAGGTAATTTTGGAAACCTTAATGATGGAGATGTCCAGTGGATGACAGCAGGTTCAGGTATCTTACATCAGGAAATGCCAAAGGGTAATGATAAAGGAGAGATGCACGGGTTTCAATTATGGGCTAATCTTCCCTCAAATCTAAAGATGACAAACCCCAACTACCAAGATGTCAAATCTAAAGAAATCAGTGTTATAAAAGATGACGATGGGACAATCATTAAAATAGTAATAGGAGATTATAAAGGTTATAAGGGGTTGATAAAAGGAATTGCTTCAAATCCGCAATATTTTGATATTTATGTACCACCTAATAGAATAAAGAGTTTTGAAATTCCTACTTATAATAATTGCTTTGCCTATGTTTTTGAAGGTAATGCTAAATTTGACTATTCTTCAAAACCAAAAGGAATAAAGATAGAAAAAACTATTAACAATGAAGAGTATACAATTAGAGACATGAGTGGAAACAAGACTTTAATTACTTTTGACACAGGAAATCAAATAAAGCTTTTATCTGGCAACAAAGGAGTAAGGTTTTTACTTGTTTCGGGTAACCCTATTCAGGAACCAGTTGCTTGGCATGGCCCAATTGTTATGAACACAAACGAAGAAATTAAGCAAGCAATGTATGAATTAAATAATGGAACTTTTATTAAATAATAGTGGAGATATTAACTATGAAAATAGCTGTAATTGGAGCTGGTGCGATGGGATCTATTTATGCGTCTTTTCTTGCACAAAGTAATAACAACGTTTTGGCAATTGATCTTTGGGAA
>JADHQW010000044.1 GCA_016777705.1 Alphaproteobacteria bacterium
TGGATAATCAATTTGGAAAAATTGAAGCAGGGCACATAGAAAGAGCTAATGTCGATATAACTAGTGAAATGGTTACTATGTTAAAAACACAACAAGCCTTTTCAGGTGTGTCAAGGCTTCTGCAGACTGAAGTTGATATAACTAAAAGATTAATTGATGGTTAAATTTGTATCTAATTTTTCTAACTGAACTATTTATATCATATACTTCACAAAAGTGGCATGTAAAATTTATATTCTAATATTTCAGAAATAAGCTCTCTATCTAAGAATAATATCCCATTTTTATTAATATTGAGTTTATCTTTTATGACTAACTCTAACCTTGCTGGTCGTTCGTTTTTATTAGAAAATTGATATTGAAAATTTTTAAAAAAACTATCTTTCACTTTAATTGAACCAGACATTACTGCTCTTTCGAGTTTAATAGTAATTTTATTTGTGAAATGACTTGTTTCATTAACTATCATTAAATTACAAGTACCTCTTGCAATGTTCAATAGACTGCATGTTAGATAATAGCAATGAATTTCATGTAAGCTGTCATAATGTGAGTCTACGGTTTTAATTAACATCTCAAGTTTTTGCATTATGAACTAGATCTCTCTTTGGATATTTTCTCTAATTTTTTTAATAGCAGACGTTTTAATTTGAGAAACTCTTCCTGTAGATACATCCATAATTTCTGCTATTTCATATATATTTAATTCTTCAACAAAATATAGTTGAATAATAAGAGCTTCTTTCCCCTCAAGTTTAGCTAAAACGGATTTTAATTTATTTCTTAACTCTAGATCGTTAATATTTTCTTCGGGAGTATTTTCATTTGCAACAAACCAGCGTGAGAAATCGTCATAGGACTCATCTAGGCTTTTATTAACACCTGACTCAAAAGCATTTGTCCATTCATAATATTTTTCAGTTGAAATACCAAGCTCTGTTGCAACTTCGTGATGATAAGGTTCTCTTCCTAGTTTATTTCTGAGAAAGTTAGATGCCTTTTCTGAATTCTTTTTAACAGTTATCGTGGACCTATCCAAGTTTGAGTTTTTTCTGAGATAATCTAAAATCTCACCTTTAATTCTTATACTCGCGTAAGAAGTAAATGAAGCATCTTTTTGAGGAACATAATTCTGTGCAGCATTAATAAGGCCGAGCATACCAAGCTGTATAATATCTTCAATATCAATTATTGAGTTCACTCTTCCATGAAGATGCCAAGAAATTTTTTTTACTAAATTTGTGTGATCATGTATTAATTTATTGGTGTTAGGTTTTACAATTTTGCTATAACTATTCATATTCATTCTTTCAGATTTAGATTTTAATTACCAAAAAATCTTATTGTACCAGTTTTATTTTCATTTAAAGATGTTAGCTGCTCTGATATGTCATCAAAATATTTAGTATCTGCATTTTTCATGTTTTTTGACATTAATGGTACCCTAGTTACAATTGAATTTCTAATTCTTTGCGAATTACTAACATGACCCAAGTATTTTAAATTAACGTCTAAAAATTTTTGCGTGATAGATTGAAATTTATTAAAATTTATTTTGGCCTGTGACTGAGAAACTGCCATATTGATTATAATACCAAAATTTGTTAATTTATAATCTATAAAAGCAGCTTTAATAAGACTGTACGCGTCTATAAAGCTTGTTGGTTCACAAGTTAAAACAATTACTACCTTATCAGATGAAGCCATGAAAGTCATTGAAGACGCTTCTGCACCAGCACCAACGTCTATAAACATATACTCTGGTGCTATTTTGATATCACTAAAGCTTTGAATAATTTTGTGACGTTCCAAGTCACTTAAGTTTAATAGGTTATTAATAGCACTTCCTCCAGAAATAAATTTTAATTTATCTTTTGTGGTAGTGATTATTTCATTCAAAGATGATTTACCTGTTACAAAATCATCTAAAGAAAGTTTAGGGTTTATACCTAATAATATATGTGAGTTGGCCATCCCTAGATCGGCATCTAATAATAATGTTTCTTTATTTTGCAATGCTAAACACATTGAAAGATTTACTGAAATGGTAGTTTTACCAACTCCACCTTTACCTGAGGCAATTGCAATTGTTGTAGTCATAATTAATCCTTTTTAAAACTATTACAGTTCCATATCTTTCATATATTGTGCCAAAACTTCTTTTTTAGCAAAAGCTAATGAGCCAATAACCGATCTTGATCCAGATAAAATTCCAATTCTACAGTCCATTTCACCTAAAACTGATAACTCTTCAGCTGTTATATGAGATTCATCAAGTTTGGTTAAACCAATAGTAGGAAAAGAATTCTTATAAAAACCCATTGTGGATTTTATCATATTTTTATTTGAACTAGCTGGAAGAGCTAAAATATTTATAATTTTTTTATTTAGAGATAATCTTTCAAGGTACTTGATATAACCATCTATATGTCTGTTTTCCTGTGATACATCTACAATTAATTTTCGATTGCCTTTATTAGCATCAATAAATGTTATAATTTCATCAATTGAAGAAATAGAATTAACGTTCAAATTTAGTAATCTTCCAAAATTAAGAAGCTCTGAGTTATTAGAAGATTTTGGTGCAAAATTAACAATAGTCAATTTATTATGATCATTGCTGACAAATTTATTATCTAATATATGTGAAGCAATTTTTGAACAAAGTGTTGTCTTGCCAGATCCACTTGCTCCATTTACAAAAATAATATCAGATTCTAAAATTTTATCCTCGCATGGAGAAACTATATTATTTGCTAAACAATGATAAAAAATTAACTCTGGGTCAATTTTATCTTCAGTTAAAATTTTATCTTTAAATTTAGTTATGATTTCTTTTGAATAACCTTTCTTTAATAGTTCAAATGTAACTGATTTATGATGAGACAAATCATTGTCGTTAACATCTGAAATAATGGAGTTTTTTAATAAGTTATCTATTTTTTTAGTAAAATTTAAAAATGTTTGTCTATCTATGTATTCATTTTGTGTATTTTTAACATGGTTATTACTATCAGAGCTTTTTTTTATTTCTTCGTTAACGATGGTGTTTAACTTTCTGTTCTGATTTTCTTGTTCTAGTTTATGATTTGAGAATAAATGGCTAAAACTTCCTTGTTTTTTTTTCAATTTTTTTGCGTTTGACGAGGCTACATCTTGAATGTTGTTTGAGCCTAAAATTTCTATCTTCCCATTATTTTTTTTGGTTTCTAGTATTACTGCATCGTTACCGAGGACTTTTGAAATTTCGTCCATTGCTGATAGACTATCTTCTGCAATTACTCTATGTTGTGTCATTTGTTTCTCCAATTTATATTTATAGAAATTTAATTATTACTTGTTTCCTCTGATCCAATATTTGCGACGACTTCTATTTTTTTGCTGTCAGGAAGTTCAGTAAATGAGAGTACATTAAGTGAAGGGATATGTTGCCTTAGCATATGTGATAAATCTCTTCTTATGACAGGGGCTGTTATCATTATAGCGTTTCTATTTTGACTTTGCATTTTTTCCATAACTTCATTTATAGCTGAAACAATTTTTTGGATTAAGCTTGCTTCTAGAATTAAACCATTTGCTCCAGTTTGCTTTGCAATATTGACAATCATTTGTTCTAATTCAGCTGAAAAAGTTATAATAGGAAGCGGACTATTTAGAGGTGCAATTTGTTGGATTAATAATCCAGATATTGCAGGTCTAACACTTTCAGCTAATTCAATAGGAGATGCATTTTTAACATTCTGTGTTGTCAGTACTTCTAGTATTCTTTTCAAATCACTGATAGGCATTCTCTCCGCCAACAAAGACTTAAGGATAGACGTCAATATATTGAGTGGAATTATTTTTGGTACAGACGAAGATACTAATTGTGGAGAAGTTTCTGATAAATTGTCTAATAATGCTTGAACATCATCTTGACCAAGTAATTCTGAAGATTGTTTAGATAGCACTTGGTTTAAGTGAGTTGCTATAACAGCTTCAGGTTCTACAACCATATACCCTAAATTTTCAGCTCTAGCTTGTTGATGTGGTTCAATCCAAGTGGCATCCATATTGAAGCTTGGATCTTTTACGTCGGTACCATCTATTTTTGTTTGTGCTGAATCTCCAGGAATAGCTAATAATAATTGAGGAAAAATTTTATCTTCAGCTACAATTTCTTGACCAATTCTTATTCTATAATGGTTTGCTTCCAAAGAAAGATCGTCTCTAATTCTAACTTGAGGAATAATAAAACCCAACTCTTTGGAAATCTGCTTCCTAACACCAGTTATTCTTGCTATTAGTGGCCCATCATTTTCGTCGTCAACTAATTGTATTAATCCATAACCTAATTGCATCGAAATTGCAGAGTTATCGGCAATTTCAGATAAAGAAATAGAATTTTCATCTTTTTCTTTATCTACATCACTTTCATCATTACCTATCCCTTGTGTTTCGTTATATGCAGTTGAATGTGCGCTTTGTTTTTTTATAGTCCACCAAATAAATAATGTTAACCCAGAAGCTATTAAGAAAAGAAAATTTGGCATTCCTGGAATAATTCCAAGTAGAAATAAAACACCTGCACTAGGTAACCAGGCTTGTTTAATGCCTATTTGTGAACCAATTTGTTTTGATAGATCTTGGCTCGTTGAAACTCTAGTAACAATAATTGCGGTAGCTATTGCAAGAAGCAAAGAGGGGATTTGTGCAACTAATCCGTCCCCAACAGATAAAATAATATAGTTTTCCGCTGCTGTAGATACAGGTAAGTCATGTTGGGCAATTCCAATTATTAGACCACCAATAATATTGATTAGAAGAATTAATATACCAGCAATAGCGTCACCTTTTACGAACTTAGACGCTCCATCCATTGATCCATAAAAATCAGCTTCTTTGGCAATATCTTCTCTACGTTGCTTTGCTTCTTCACTTGTAAGAAGGCCAGCATTCAGATCGGCATCAATAGCCATTTGCTTTCCAGGCATTGCATCTAATGTAAATCTTGCTGAAACTTCAGAAACTCTTCCTGCCCCTTTAGTTATAACAACGAGATTAATAATAATTAAAATTGCAAAAACAAAAATACCGACAACATAATTACCAGCAATAACAAATTCACCAAATGCTTCAATTACTTTACCTGCTGCGTCTGGACCAGTGTGCCCAGCACTCAAAACAATTCTAGTTGATGCCACGTTGAGACCTAATCTTAAAATTGTAGCAAACAATAGAACTGTAGGAAAACTTGAGAAATCTAGAGGCCTAAAAGTATGGAGTGAAACCATAAGTATTAATAAAGAAAGTAAGATATTTGTTGTAAAAAAGATGTCTAATAATACAGCTGGTAGAGGAACCACCATCATCATCAATAACATAAGTATGGCTACAGGTAAGCCTAGCGCTTTTAATTTTTCGAAGGGAAAAAAATCTTTGCTTAATGTGCTTGTCAAATTCATGACATCTCCTTAAAATTTTCTTTGTAACAAAAATACAATAAAATCAATAACTTAATTAATATCAATGTTAAAAAATTCTATATGGTGTGAAAAGCAAGAATGATGCCAATACTGTTATAATGGTAATTTGAGTATCATTTGTATGTAACTTAATTTGCTTATCTCAAATATTTAGATATTGGCATG
The DNA here is from genome assembly GCA_016777705.1 of Alphaproteobacteria bacterium. Lineage (GTDB taxonomy): Bacteria > Pseudomonadota > Alphaproteobacteria > Puniceispirillales > Marisalimonadaceae > Marisalimonas. Next base: position 5,631 of record JADHQW010000044.1, read on the forward strand.
TTATCTGCATAACTAATCTATATTAATTTAATTCTCAGGAGTTTTTATGTCATTTAATAAAACAAAAACCATTGTAGTTACTTTTACTATGTGTTCGTTATTTCTTGGAACAGGTTGCTTACAAAATTTAGCTAGTTCAGGTTTTCCATCTTCGCACAATCATAATTTAAAACAAATTAAATCAGATAGTGATGGAATTGTGGCTTTAAAAGAGGTATTTGATAGCTCTGTTGAAAAAATTCCAACTTTATCGGCTGTAGGTTACGCTGTTGTCTCTAGCCAACCAGGTAGAACAGACGCTCAAAAAAGATTAATGGCCATAAGATCTGCAAGAATGGCAGCAATGAGAGAATTAGCAGAACAAATTCATGGTATACAAGTTGACTCTAATACAACTGTGATTGATTTAATGGTTCAAAATGACACGTTTAGAGCTGTAGTAAAAGGTGTTATTAGAGGTGCTAAAACTGTTCGTATTAATCCAACAGGTGTAGATACTTACGAAACTGTTTTAGAGATAGATAAAGACATGATGTTAATGATGCTAAGAAATGCTCGCAGAACATAATAAAAAAAATGAGCAAAATGTCTAAACAACCTAGTATATATGTAAAAATCTGTATAATGTTTTTTGCTTTATTCTCTTTAAGTAAATCATTATTTGCTTATGATGAAACAAAATTCAAACAGATTGAAGCTACTGGAAGAGCCGTTATTGTACCTGATGATATACAGGTTTCAAGAAAGAGAGCTCTGGAAGATGCGCTTTACCTAGCGGCTCTAAAAGGTGGAGCAGATATCAATGGTTTTTCAGCTATAACTTCTAACACACTAATTAATGATCAATCGGTAGTAACTGCTACTAATAGAGTAATTGACTTTAAAATTATTAAAGAAGAGCAGGACAAAGATTTTTTAAGCATTAAAATAAGTGCTATTGTTGGGGGTAAAAAGTCTGCAAAAAATTGTAAAACAAGACCAATTAATATTACTTTATTTAGAGGTTCTTATAATTCAGAAACTAATGTACCATCAAGGTTAGCTAGAAAAATGCCTATATGGTATAATAGCATTTATGACATAATAAATCATTCACCAAATGTAAACGCTTTAGATAAAAAAAATACATCACTAGAACAAATTATTAAATCAAATATAAACCCATCTTATGACTATAATGCTTTGACTAATGGCTTGCCTTACATAAATGCAGGTAATTACAGCTTATTCCCAGAATTAAAAATTATTACTAACAATCAAAACAATTTTTATGCTAACTACATTTTAAGAGTGTCTTTAAAAATATTTAAAGGAAATAACTTTAAATTAATATCAAATAAATTCTTTGATTTACCCATCAAATATAAAATTAAAAGTAAGTTTCAATTCATACAAAATGTTTCTACTATTAATGACGATCTAATTGATAATCATGTTAATCAACACTTAAGAACTATTATTAGTGAATTTTTGAAAGATATCAATTGTAGAGCTTTAGAAGGTAAAATTAGTCTCATAAAAGGTAAATTGCAGGTAGACATAGGTAAAAAACAAGGTCTAAGAGAAAAACAGATTGGTCTAGTTAAAGGAATAAGTATTAAAAATTCAATGCTTAGTAATAGTTCGGTAATTGTTCATTCAACTGAAATTTTTGAAAATTATAGTATTCTTTCACCTTTAAACGATAATGTGAAATTAAATTCTTTAGATAACTTGATTGTCGAATTTGCGGAGTAATTCAATGAAAATTAATCAATCCTTTATAAAGTTAATTACACTTATTTTAATTATTTTATATTCTAAATCTTCTTTTGCAGAGCCTTTCGTGGTTTTAGAGTACAGAAACAATATAGATAATAAAAATATTTTATCGGATAATTTATTTTTAAAAGATTTAAATTATAGTTCGCAACATATTGTACTAAAGAATGAAACACTGAGTGATATAATGCTCAATTATTATGGCACAAAATCATTTAATAATAATATTTTGAGTTTAGCCATTGTACACTTTAACAAAAAAGCTTTTGTAAGACATAATCCTAACTATCTGTACTCAGGTAAAAAATTATATTTACCTAGTATAAATGAAATTAAAAATTTAATAATTAAAAAAAAGAAAGATCCTTCATATAACGATCGAAAAAAAGAAGGTATTTCTTCTCAAATATACTTTTTTGGAGGATGATTAATGATCATAGCGATGTTTAAATTTTCTTTAATTTTCCTTTCTATATTATTTGTTAGCAATCAAGCAATAGCATTGAGCGGGGAGGATATTTCCAAAAAAATATCAGAATGGCTCATAACTGAAAATGTTAGTGGAAAGCCCATTTTTTCTAAAAAAAGTATCTACAAAGATTGTTCAAATGATCTCAAAATGACAAGGCCTTTTCAGAATTATAAAACAATAAAAGTAAGTTGCCCAGATCAAAATGGATTTGAAGTTTTAGTAAGAATTAAAACTAAAAAAATATTGCCCATAAAAACTAATATTAAAAATACAAAGAAATTTAAATCAATTAAACTTAAAAGAGCGTTAGAAAAAAATGATGTTATAGAGTTAAGCGATTTAGAATTAGTTCTTAGTGAGAAATCATCAAATAACTCTTTTTACAACAATAAAAAAGATCTTGTAGGAAGGAAGATAAAACAAAATTTAAAAATGGGCCAATTATTGCATCCTAGACATTTATATGAAAAATTTGATATCCAAAGTGGGGATTATTTGTCTATTGTATCAAGTGTAGGAGCTGCTAGTGTAGCAGTTTCTGGTAAAGCTCTTGATTCAGGTAATTTGGGAGATTTAATTAAAGTGCAAAATCTAAGAAGTGGCAGTGTAATCAAAGGGTATGTAAAAAAAAATAAAATTATTAAGGTTTATCGCTAAAATAAATAAATAAATTGTCGTTAAGTAAAGTACGGAGATAAAATTATGGATAAAATTACAAATAGCGTACTAAATAGTACCAATAGAAACATCTTAAAAGATAATATTAAGGCTGAATCTTTTGATAAAAGTATAAGTTCTGTTGAAACTGTTGCAAATGAAAAGGTTGTAGACCTCTCAGATATTAAATCAGTTGCAAGTAATTTAGCAAAATCAGCACCTATTGATAGTGATAAAGTAGCAAAATTAAAAGCTGAGATATCTGCGGGTAATTACCCTCTTGATTTAGATAAAGTTTCAGATGCTCTAATGCAAGTTTATAGAGACATGAAGTAATAAACACTTTTATTTAATGTAAGTAATATGAACGAATTACAAAAAATAGATTCTTTATTATCCAGACTAGATCAATTAAATAAGTTAAAATTTAATCTGTCTGATTTTGATGATGTAAATAAAAAATTGCAATCTTCTATTGAAAATTTTAGAGAAAATTTCAAAGACAAAGAAATTAATAAATTATCTACTGATGATAAAGAAACCTTTATTAATATATTATCTAAGATTGAATCACTTGAATCTCAAATTTTACCAAAAGCTAATCTAGTTAACTCTTTTTCTAATTATAAAATATAACTTATAAAAAACTTATGGTAATTTGTGTGAAAATCATGAATATAGGAATATGTTTATTGAAATTTTATTGTCCAATTTTGAAATAATAGCGTTTTTTTCAGTTTTATTGATAGTCATTGGTTTTTTTTCACTATTTATGTATCAAAGCTACAAATTTAACCAAAATAGAGATATGATTATTAGTTTCTTTGAAATAATTAATAAGTCTAACAATGATTCAAATAATTATCTTGCAAACATAGCAAATATTTTAGAACTACAAAAAAATGAAATTTTAAAAATGACTGAAAAAATATCTTTTATAGAAAGAGAAATCACTAGATTGGGTAATATTAAAGGTTCAGAAGACGCTTTAAGTATTGCCATTGACATGGCAAGAAAGGGTGAAAGTAAGGAAAGCATTAGGAGCAAAACAAATTTAAGAGACGATGAGATAGAGGCCATATACACTTATTATAGAAAATAATAGTTATTGCTTTTCTTTATCCTCTCCATCTTCTAGTAAAATAGCCTTGCCTCCTTCTATCATCTTTTGAGCATCTTCATTAGTAACGTCAATTTGTATTCCAGAAGGAAACCTAACCCCATTAACCTCAGCAGTTTCTTTAATTTGAACTCTGACCCATTCAATGGGGGTGTCAATAGATTGTTCGGATGGTTTTAACAATTTATCAACGATATTATCACTTTTCTCAGGTGTGTTTAATTTAATATTATCGTTTGTTGTATTGTCGTTTATTGTATTGTCGTTGACAATCTCTTGTATTCTTTTATTTAAAACTGAAACTCGGGCTGCGAGACAAGCAATTTTACTTATTAAATCTGTCTCATCAAAGGACATTTTTTTAATTCTTATAGAAATTTCTTTAAGTGTTAAATTTTCAAATTCATCTAACAACTCTTCTTTTTTATCTATTATTTTATCTGAAAAATCCATGTGATTCATCCTATCTCTATATATAACATACGACAATATAAAAATTCCTAAAGCTATAAACGTAAATAAAAAGAATAACTTTAATTAAACATTAATTTATTTGGCACTTTAATTGCAAATATATCCCGAAATATACTAATTATAAGAGTTTTAACTATGGATACTATTAAAGATCAGCTATCTTTTTATGCTTCATCCCTTCAATTAAGGGGTAAGAGAAATAATATTTTAGCTTCTAATATAGCTAATGCTGCTACGCCTAATTACAAAGCTAGAGATATTAGCTTTGAAGATGAAATCAAAAAATTTGATCAAAACGGTCCAGTTAGAACAACACACAAAAGTCACATCGTACAAAACTCTGGTAAATCCATTCATGAAACGTCTTATAGAGAACCATTAATAGCCTCTTTGGATGGTAATACTGTTGAATTAGCAGTTGAACAAATGCAATTTGCAGAAAATTCAATGAGATATTCGTCAACAGTCAATTTCTTGAATGGAAAAATTAATAAAATAATGTCAGCGATACGGGGTGAGTAATGGATATTAAATCTGTATATGATATTGCTGGAAGAGCTATGGCTGCCCAGTTGGTTAGATTAAACACAGTTGCTTCAAATTTAGCAAATGCTGGATCAACTACAGGTGATCCAAACACAACTTACAAGCCACTAAAGCCAATATTTGAAACTCAATATAGTGATTTAGTCAAAAAAAATGGAGTAGCAACTGTTGATGCTGTCGAAGTTAAGGAAATTGGAAGAGAGCCAATTAGATCATATATGCCAGCTCATCCTCTAGCAGATAAAGACGGATATGTATATAAAGCTCCAGTAAATGTGGATGAAGAAATGGTCGATATGATGGAGGCATCAAGACAATATCAAAATAATGTTGAAGTTGTGACCACATTAAGAGCTCTAACAATGCGAACTTTACAAATAGGAAAATAAGGGAATAACATGTCTGAAATAAACTCATCAAATCAGTCCTTAAACAATATATTAGATAAATTAGGAATAAATTCTTCTAAAGAAAAGTTTGCTCCAAGAGAAACTAAAGATCAACTTGGACAAGATGATTTTTTAAAATTAATGACTACTCAACTTCAAAACCAAGATCCTTTTGAACCAGTAGACAATGCAGACTTTATTGCTCAAATGGCCCAGTTTTCTACAGTAACTGGAATAACTTCTATGGATGAGACAATGAAATCAGTTAGTGAACAACTATCTGAAATGAGGATTGCTTCAACAACACAGTTGATGGGGCATTCAGTTTTAGTACCTGGTAAATATGCTAGGCCAGGTAAAGAAGGTACAATCAGTGGTGTTGTAGATCTACCTAAAACTGCAGCAAATTTAAATATTATTTTTGAAAATAGCGATGGTGAAGTCTTGCATCAAGATGCTTTGGGCGTACAGAGTGCAGGATTAGTAGGGTTTGAATGGAAAGATTTACCTGATGATGTCTTATCTTCCAGTCATCCAATTACAATAAGGGCATTTACTGGAAACACAGGTGATAATGGAGAACTTGCAACACAAGTATTTGCTAATGTGTCAGGAACTTCAAAGACCGATAATGGTGTCATGCTTGAAGTTGAAGATTATGGAACTATAAATCCATCACAAGTTGTTAGATTTAAGAATTAATTAATATATTTACTAGGAGAAATTAGAGATGTCATTTTATACCGCTCTTACAGGACTAAACGGATCACAGGCAGATATTTCAGCTACTTCAAATAACATAGCAAACGTGGCCACAACTGGTTACAAAAGAAGTAAAGCGGAATTTGGTGATATTTTTGCTACCTCGCCGTTACAGAATAGTTCATCTTCAATTGGTTCTGGTACTATTTTAAAAGGTATTAAACAACAATTTACACAAGGAAACGTTTCATCTTCGCTTAACGCATTAGACATGGCCATATCTGGTCAAGGTTTTTTCGCATTGAAACCTTCTTTAACTACAAACCAAACTGTTTACACAAGAAACGGTTCTTTTTCAGTTAATAATGATAGATATGTTGTTGACTCTGCTGGACAGTTTGTTCTTGCTTTGCCAGTTTCTGACGATGGATCTGTTCAAGGCGGAGAAATAGTTGATGCAAAACCATTAAAGCTAGAATTAGAAGCAGGAGAAGCTAAAAAAACCGACAACTTGGAATTAGCTGTTAATTTACCAGCATCCTCTTCAGTTTTTGCGTCTGCAGATGACTTTGACCCTACAAACCCAGCTACTTTTAATTCATCAACATCTGTTACTATATTTGATAATTTAGGAAATCCTGTTATAGCAACCGCATATTTTATTAAAACACAAGCAGCGCAGGGAAATGAAGCAACTCATAAATACCAAACAAAGTTCATTGTTGATGGAAGAGAGGTAGAGCCATCTTTAACAGAAGCAATTTCACCAACAGGTCAGACGTTAGTCGTTGATAGATTTGGACAAATTATCCCTATGAATGAAAAGCCACAAATTATTTCTGTAGCACAAACTCAACCATTATTTTATTTAGATGATCTATCAAACAAAACAGTTTCTAAATCTGCTACTGTTACTTCTACAGTATTGGAAGACGCTGCATTTACTGCAACTGCTCCATCAATTACGATTGTTACAGATCCATTGCAATATAATACAACATATGAAGCAAA
>JADHQW010000045.1 GCA_016777705.1 Alphaproteobacteria bacterium
TTTTATTAGGTGGGAGACTATAAAAATGACAAGTGGTGAAAAACTGACAGTAAAACTAAATGATAATGATAATGTAGCAACAGCATTAAGAAACATTGAAGCTGGTGAAACCACTCAAAATATAAAAAGCCTCAATAAAATCCCTAAAGGTCACAAAATATCTCTTAGAAAAATTAATAAAGGTGAAAAAATCATAAAATACGATCAATTAATTGGCATTGCTAGCAAAGATATATTAGTTGGAGACCATGTCCATGTTGAAAATACAGATTTTAAATCTACAGATCATGATTATGAATATTCTACATCAATAAAATTACCTAATATGATTGAACCAGAAAAGAGACCTACATTCAAAGGCTATAAAAGACCTAATGGTAAAGTTGGTACAAGAAATTATATAGGAATACTTACTTCAGTTAATTGCTCAGCCACAGCTGCTAGAAATATCGCTGAAGTATTTACAAAAGATAAACTATCTCAATATCCAAACGTTGATGGTGTTGTTTCATTTACTCACGGTACTGGTTGTGGGATGGCAGATTCAGGAGACGGATTTGACGCTCTTCAAAGAGTTTTATTGGGGTATATCCAGCATCCAAATTTAGCAGGTATAGTATTAATTGGTTTAGGATGTGAGGCAAATCAAATAAAATTCCTACTTGATGCATTTGACCTTCACGAAAATCCTTTTTTTAAAACTATGACTTTACAAGACATGGGTGGTCTTAGAAAAACAATTAAAGCTGGTGTTCAATGTGTTGAAGAGATGCTTCCAGAAGTGAATTCTATTGAAAGAACTGATCAATCTGTTGAACATTTAAGTGTTGCTTTACAATGTGGCGGATCAGATGCCTGGTCAGGAATAACCTCAAATCCCTCACTTGGTCATGCTGCTGATTTAATAGTTAAAAATGGGGGTACAGCTATTTTGGCTGAGACTCCTGAAATATATGGCGCTGAACATATGTTAACAAGACGAGCTATTTCTCCAGAAGTAGGAAAGAAACTTGTAGATAGAATATTGTGGTGGGAAGATTATGTTACAAGAAATAAAGGAAGCTTAAATAACAACCCTTCTCCTGGTAACAAAGCTGGTGGTTTAACTACAATTTTAGAAAAATCCCTAGGAGCTGCAGCTAAAGGAGGAACTACTCCATTAAATGATGTTCTTTTGTATGCTCAAAAAGCTGAAAAAAAAGGTTTTCTATTTATGGATAGCCCTGGATATGATCCAGCATCTGTTACTGGGCAGATTGCTAGTGGATGTAATGTAGTCACATTTACGACTGGAAGAGGTTCATGCTTTGGTTGCAAACCTTCACCTTCTATAAAAATTGCTACCAATACTGAGATGTACAATAATATGGCTGAAGACATGGACGTTAATGCAGGGACAGTTATTACTGATAACAAAAGTATTGAAGACGTTGGACAAGAAATTTTTGATCTAATCGTTAAAGTAGCTTCAGGCGAAAAATCCAAATCAGAATTTCAAGGTTTAGGAGACTTAGAATTTGTACCGTGGCAAATTGGGGCAACAATGTAAGGGATAACAATGATTGACTTAAAAGGTAAAACAGCTTTACTAACAGCATCAGGTCAAGGAATTGGCGAAGCTACAGCTAGAGCTTTTTCTAAAGCCGGGGCTTATGTAATTGCAACAGATATAAACGAAAAGTCTTTATCTTCATTACAAGACTTTGTTGATGAAACTCATATCCTTGATGTGACAAATAAAGAAGCTATAAAAAAATTAGTTAGTTCAATCAAAGCACCTGACATTCTTTTTAATTGTGCTGGCGTAGTTCATAATGGAACTATTTTAGAGGCTAATGACGATGAATGGGATTTTGCCTTTAATCTTAATGGCAAAGCTATGTACCACATGATTAGAGAAATCATTCCAATAATGATTAAAAATGGTGGTGGCTCTATTGTTAACATCGCGTCTGTTGCATCATCAACAAAAGGGATTCCTAATAGATTTATTTACACTGCGTCTAAGGCAGCTGTTTTAGGTATCACAAAATCTGTTGCTGCAGATTATATCAATCATGGCATAAGATGTAATGCTATTTGCCCTGGAACTATTCAGAGCCCCTCATTAGAACAAAGACTTCAGGATATGGGTGACTATGAGAATGCAAGAAAACAGTTTGTTGCCAGACAACCTATGGGACGATTTGGAGAAGCAGAAGAAGTAGCCAATCTTGCACTTTACCTTGCCAGTGATGCATCTGCTTTTACAACGGGACAATTCCATATTATTGATGGTGGTATATGTATGTAAATTAAGCGTTAAAACATTAAATTTTTATTAATTATTATAGAAAGGAAACATAATGAAATTATTACGTCATGGAGAATTTGGTAATGAAAAACCAGGAATTATTGATCATGAAGGCAAAATAAGAGACTTATCAAGTCATATTCCTGACATTAACGGAGACAGCATTAACTCTGAAAGCTTAAAAAAAATTGGTGCCATTAATCTGTCTACTTTACCAATCGTTTCGAATGATACTAGATTAGGTGCTTGCGTTGGAAACGTAGGAAAATTTCTATGCATTGGTTTAAATTATTCAGATCATGCAGCTGAGAGTGGATTACCAGTTCCAAGCGAGCCAATACTTTTTTCAAAAGCTACATCAGCTATAGTTGGACCTAATGATAATGTTGAAATTCCAAGAAATTCTTCTGAGACGGATTGGGAAGTAGAGCTAGGTATCATTATTGGAAAAAAAGCAAAATACATTAATGAGAATGAGGCAGAGGAGTATATCGCTGGATACTGTGTGGTCAATGATGTGTCAGAAAGAGCTTTTCAAATTAAACGAGAAGGTCAATGGACAAAAGGTAAATCATGCGACACTTTTGGACCAACTGGACCCTATTTAGTTACAAAAGATGAAATACCAGATGTACAAAATCTTAAGATGTATTTAGACGTAAATGGAAAGAGAATGCAGGATGGATCAACCAATACTATGATCTTTTCAGCTAAACACATTGTATATTATTTGTCTCAATTTATGAGTTTAAACCCTGGTGATGTAATTGCTACTGGAACACCTCCTGGCGTCGGTTTAGGGATGAAGCCTCCTGTTTTTTTAAATGCAGGTGATACAATGAAGCTAGGCATTGAAGGTCTTGGCGAACAAAATCAAATTTGTATTCAAGGTTAGTGAAAAAGAAATAAAAACATTTTAAATTAATGTCGAAAAAATACATGTTCAATAATGTACACGTATTATTACCATAAATAATATAGAAATGATTAATATATTAGCTTCTTAATTTAGAAGCTAATAATGCTCTTCTTTCAATTTCGCTATAATCTTCAGTGTTTGAAGGAATAATCCAACTACCGCCAACGCAAATAACATTATTTTGTTTTAGCCATGCTGTTGCATTTTCTTGATTAACTCCTCCTGTGGGACAAAACACTATGTCTGGAAATGGTCCATTAAGAGATTTAATATAATTAATACCTCCCGCAGCCTCTGCAGGGAAAAACTTAAACGATTTATATCCAAGACTAATTAAATTCATTATGTCACTAGAATTTGCAATACCAGGAAGAAAAGGAAACTTCATATCAAGAGCTTTTGTTGCCAATGAAATTGTACAACCAGGACTTACAGCAAAAGAAGCACCTACACTCTTAATATCTTGAAGATCTTTTTCATTTAAAACAGTTCCTGCACCAACCATAAGAGAAGGAAATTTTTTTGATGCAATCTCAATTACTTTTAAAGCACACGAAGTTCTTAATGTAATCTCAACTACTTTAAGGTTACCTTTTATTAATGCTTCAAATAAATGTTCTACTTTGTCAACCTTGTTGATTACTAAAACAGGCATTACAGGTGACATTGTTAAAATTGACTTTATAGAATTATGCATTTGGTTTCCAAAAAAATATTTTTTATTTTAAGTTTGTATCTAAATATGTTGTTATACAAAAATCTTCAATAAATAATTTTAAAAAGAGGTCTTTATGAAAATTTTAATACTGGGTGGAGCTGGAATGATTGGGCAAAAATTGCTTAGTCTTATTTTACAAAAAAAAGAAATTAAAAGTAAAAAAGTTAGTGAAATCACATTATTTGACATTATAAATGCCCCTTATCCAGAAAATTCAAGCATACCTATAATTACTAAATCCGGTGATATATCAGACCCTAAGGTAAGTAATGATTTGATACTATCTAAACCAGATATTATTTTTCATCTTGCAGCTATAGTTTCGGGGCAAGCTGAACAAGAATTTGACCTTGGATGGAACATTAATACTAGAGGAAGTTGGGGCTTGTTTGAGGCTATAAGATCTCAAGGTGACAGTTATCGTCCTAGAGTTGTATTTACAAGCTCAATTGCCGTTTTTGGCTCTCCATTTCCTGATCAAATACCTGATGATTTCTTTACTACCCCTCTTACATCTTATGGCGCACAAAAAGCTATTTCTGAGTTATTATTAGCTGACTATTCAAGAAAAGGAATGGTTGATGGCATATCAATAAGATTACCAACAATATGTGTTAGACCTGGAAAACCAAACTTAGCTGCTTCAGGTTTTTTTTCTGGGATTATTAGAGAACCTCTCAATGGTCAAGAAGCAATATTACCTGTGGATACTGATGTAAGGCATTGGCATGCTACTCCTAGATCTGCTGCAGGATTTTTAATACATGCAGCTGAGCTTGATACATCAAAATTAAATAATAGAATAACTTTAAACATGCCGGGGCTATCTGTGACTGTTCAAGAACAAATTGAAGCACTTGGACGAGTTGCAGGCAATGATGTTGTTAAATTGATTAAACATCAATCAGATCCAGTAATTAAAAATATTGTTAGTGGATGGGCTAGAAATTTTAGTACAAAAAGATCTCTTGAATTAGGTTTCAAAGCCGAGACAACCTTCGATGAAATTATTCAAATTTATATTGAAGATGATTTAAAAAAATAAACTTTATAATTCATATTAATTAATGGTGTTAAACTATGTGGCAATTCTGGATTGATAGAGGTGGTACTTTTACGGATATCGTGGCAAGAAAACCTAATGGATCAATTATAATTGATAAACTTTTATCTGAAAATTCTGGTATTTATAAAGATGCAGCAATCGCTGGTATCAAAAAAATTCTAAATTTAAAAAATGAAGATAAAATACCTGTTGATAAAATATCATCAGTGAAAATGGGGACAACAGTTGCCACAAATGCTCTTCTTGAAAGAAAAGGTGATAGAACACTCTTATTGATAACCAAAGGTTTTGGAGATTTATTAAGAATTGGATATCAAAATAGGCCGTTACTATTTGATTTAAATATTAATCTTCCAGAACTTTTATATGATCGTGTAGTTGAAGTTTCTGAAAGATTAGATGCAAACGGCAATGTATTAAAACACCTCAATGAAAAAGAAGTAAGAGCATCCTTAAAGAAAGCTAAAATTGATGGTATAGACAGTGTTGCAATAGCTTTTATGCATTCTTACATCAATCCTAACCACGAAGATAAAATAGCTAAAATAGCAGAAGAAGAAAATTACAGTCAAATTTCAGTTAGCCATAAAGTCTCCCCTTTAATAAAATTAGTTGGAAGAGGTGATACCACTGTCGTAGATGCATACTTATCTCCAATTCTTCGACGGTATGTAAATCAAGTCTCAGAAGAACTAAAAAGTAGCAAATCTACAAAATTAATGTTTATGCAATCAAATGGTGGATTAACAGACGCCAATCTCTTTCAAGGAAAAGATGCTCTTTTGTCTGGCCCAGCTGGTGGTGTTGTCAGTATGGTACAAACAGGAATGCAAGCTGGTTATAACAAATTAATTGGCTTTGACATGGGAGGAACGTCTACTGATGTATGTCACTATGCTGGTGAATATGAAAGATCTTTTGAAACTGAATTAGCAGGTGTTCGAATAAGAGCACCTATGATGCAAATTAATACTGTTGCAGCAGGTGGAGGATCAATTCTTTCATTTAAAGATGGTAGATTTCAAGTGGGGCCAGAAAGTGCTGGTGCTATACCTGGGCCAGCTTCTTATGGTAAAGGTGGCCCTTTAACAGTCACAGATTGTAACGTTTTACTTGGAAAACTCCATCCTGAACATTTTCCAAGTGTTTTTGGCCCAAATGGAAATGCTCCACTGGACGTTGAAGTCGTTAGAAAAAAATTTACTGAATTATCAAAATATGTAGCACAACAAACAAAAAAATCACAAATGGATGAAATCTCAATGGCAGAAGGTTTTTTAAAAATTGCTATTGAGAATATGGCCAATGCGATTAAGAAAATATCCATTCAAAAAGGTTATGATGTTACTAATTATACAATGAATTGTTTTGGAGGAGCAGGTGGACAACATGCTTGTCATGTTGCTGACTCACTAGGTATAACTAATGTTTTGGTTCATCCATATGCAGGCGTACTATCTGCATACGGTATGGGTTTAGCAGAAATAAGAAGCATTAGAGAACGTCATTTTGACAAAAACTTAAATCAAATTAATGAAGCTAACACTTTGATTGATAATTTATCATTGTTGGCAAAAGAGGATTTAAAAAAACAAGATATTAAAAATTCTGCAATTACTTTAGTTAAAAAAGCATTTTTACATTATCAAGGTTCTCATCAAAATTTAGAAGTTAATTTTGATAGTGTCAAAAAAATGAGACATTCTTTTGAACAAGAACATAAGAAAAGATTTGGTTTTTTTGTTGCAGAAAGATCAATTTTTATTGAAATGCTAACAGTGGAAGCCATTGGCAACTCTTCTCAACACCAAGATTTTTCTAAAGTTTCAAGCTCTCCAATAAATGCCCAGCCCATATCCTATAAAAAAATGTATGTAAACACTTCTGAAAATTCTGTTCCAATTTATCTTAGATCAGAACTAAAAGCTGATCAGAAAATATTTGGACCTGCTATTATATGCGAAGCAACAGGAACAAACATTGTTGAACAAGGATGGTCTGGATATTTAGATAAATATCAAAATCTAATTTTGTCTAGACTTGAAGAGAAAAAAATAGAAAACGGAATAGGAACTTCAGTTGACGTAGTTATGCTTGAAGTTTTTAACAATCTATTTATGAATATAGCCGAGCAAATGGGTGCCACATTAGCTAACACTGCATTTTCTGTAAATATTAAAGAACGGTTAGACTTTTCTTGCGCTCTTTTTAATAATCAAGGAGCATTAGTCGCAAATGCCCCTCATGTCCCTGTTCACTTAGGCTCAATGTCTGAGGCAATAAGAACTGTCATAAAATTAAATAAAGATAACATATTTCCGGGTGATGTATTTGTATTGAATGCCCCTTTTAATGGAGGCACTCATCTTCCTGATGTTACAGTCATTACACCCGTTTTTGATGAAGCAGGTAAAGAAATTATTTTCTTTGTAGCTTCAAGAGGTCATCATGCTGATATTGGAGGCACAACACCTGGTTCTGGTCCACCTGATTCAAAACATATTGAAGAAGAAGGTGTACTTATTGATAATTTTAAAATGTTTGATAAAGGCGTTTTTAAAGAAAAAGAAATGAAAAATATTTTATCTTCAGGTAAATACCCATGTAGAAATGTTGAACATAATATGGCAGACCTAGCAGCTCAAGTTGCTGCAAATAAAACTGGTATTAATGAAATAAAATCTATGATTGATCAGTTTGGTATTGAAACAGTTCAAGCCTATATGAACCATGTTCAAGATAACGCCGAAGAATGCATAAGAAATGCAATCACAAATCTAAGTGAAGGTAAGTACGAATACGAACTAGATAATGGTGAGTTTATAAAGGTAACAATAAGAATTGATAAAATCAAACGTGAGGCCACAATTGACTTTACAGGGACAGCCGAAAAAAATCCGTTTAATTATAATGCACCTATGGCGGTCTGTCATGCAGTAATTCTCTATGTGTTCAGAACTTTAGTTGGCAATAATATTCCTTTAAATGAAGGCTGTTTTAAACCACTAAATATTATAATTCCCAACAACTCAATGATAAATGCAAAATATCCTTCAGCTGTCATTGCAGGTAATACAGAAGTAAGTCAATTAACATGTAACGCTTTGTTTGGAGCTCTTGGAGTAATTGCGGGTAGCCAAGCTACTATGAATAATTTTATTTGGGGTAATGATAAAATTCAAAATTATGAAACTATTTGCGGTGGTACTGGAGCAGGACCAAATTTTCACGGAACTTCAGCCGTTCAGACACATATGACAAATACTAGAAGCACAGATCCAGAAGTTTTAGAAACAAGATTCCCTGTGCGATTAGAGGAATTTTCTATTAGAAAAAATTCAGGTGGAAAAGGTAACTATTCTGGCGGTGATGGAGTAACAAGAAAACTAAGATTTTTAGAACCCATGACAGTTACAACATTATGCTCACATAGAAAAATAAAACCTTTTGGAGTAAATGGCGGTAAACCCGGTGAATGTGGAAAAGAATGGGTTGAAACAAAGGATGGTAAAGTTGTGAATTTGAAAGGTAATGATAGCTGTCAAGTTAAAGAAAATGATCTTTTCATAATGGAAACACCAGGTGGTGGAGGTTTTGGCTCTCAATAAAATATACTTTAAGGAGAGTAATGTTTTTCTAAAACTCTATTAGGATTTTATACTGACATAAAAGTGTTAAATATTATTTTTACGTTGAAACAAATGTATTTAATAAACTTTTTTTAATTAAAAAAAGACTATTAAGACTTACTCAACTGTAACGGACTGAATTTAAAGTAACACCTACTTATCTTCAATAATGAACTTTTGTGCCTTTTCGAATTCTTTTTGCCATTTTCGAAGCGCAACCTCATATTCTTTTTCGTCTTTAAAATCGTCTCTATTTGGAGGCGGTACAAAGTCCATATATCATCCTTAAATTGTGTTACTTTAAAATTTTAATAGTATAAAAGATTATAAAAGTAATTTTTTTCTTATAATTTATTTTTTATAAAATAATAAGCATATATTTAGATTATAATATTTGTATTAAGAAAGATTTATATAATAAAATTAATTTTTACTATTAGGGAATAAGGAATAAGTATGACAATAGACAAAGAAAAAGTATTAAAAGAATTGCGTAGGTTTGACAATATTGTATTTGATTATTGGATGCTTCAAAGAAAAGCCGCAGAAGATGTTTACCATAACCTTTTGAAAGAAATGAAGGAAAAAGAGATATCTAAAATATTAGAAATAGGAAAAAATTCCGATATAGGTCAAATTGCTAAAGATGCTCTATCTATTTCTGCTCAAAAAGTTTTAGAAGATGAAGAAATAAATAATGAATGGGAAAATAAATAAAACTATAACAGTATAATAAACTTAAAGTAAAACTTCAAAATTTTAGAAACTTAAGTTAATTACAAACCTAATTCTTTTCTTTTTATAAGATATTCTTCCTTAGTAATTAAATTATTTTTTAAATCTAATTCCAATTTATCTAAGGTATACTTCTTAGCCTTATCAACTGTCTGTTTGTAACTTTCAGAAGTATTAATAATTTTTTCTTTTAAGTTTTTATCCTTAATATCTTTAATTTTCATCATCATTAAGTAACCCTAATTTCTTAAACTCTTTTTTTTCATCATCATTTAATGATGTTCTAATTTCTTCCATTTTTTTGTGTGTATCTGTTAATTCACTTATAGAAGATTTCATTTGTTTTATTTTATCCAAATTATCTTTTAAAACGCTAATTGGAAGTTTTGAATTTGTCCTTTTATCTTCATTTGTTTTAACTTTTCCTATGTTCTCTTCTAATGTAGATAGAAGTTCCTTAGCTTTTCTTTGTAGTTTCTGATATTCAATTATTTTTTCTGATTCAACCATTTTTTAACTCATTTTATTATTTTAATTTTAAACAATAAACTACTTAACATAAAGTCTTTATCTTATATTGAAGTTTTAGATTAATAGTCAATTCAATCATATCTCTCTACAAAGTTTCCACATACCTAATTTATATTTAATATCCTTCATTCTCTCTTCTCTTAACTTTAATTTCTTAATGCACATAAATACATCTTTAACAGAATACTCATCATTCTTATTTCTTCTCTTAATGCCTTTTACTTTTAATATTTCTACTATTTCTTTATTATTCTTACCCTCTTTGTGTAACTTCATAATAAGATCTAATCTTTTTTGATTTAAAGGATTTATATAATTTAATGAAAGAGATTCAGTTTCAATATCTAAAGTATTAGTGAAAAAATAACCATTATTGGGATGAAAGTTTGGGAGTTGTGTTCGTATTACTTTAAATTCACTCCACTGTTACTGATTTTGCTAAATTTCTAGGTTGATCTACATCCGTACCTCTTTCTTTAGCAACATGATACGCCAATAATTGTGCTGGAATAGACATAAGCACGGGTGACAATAAAGATTTAAATTCATCTGAAAAATTAGGTATTTCAATTTTAAAATGAGCAAACGGAGCTTTATCTATACATGCTTTATCAGCAAATAAAAATATTTTTGCGCCTCTTGAGTGTGCTTCTTGTAAGTTGCTAATCGACTTATCTTCAAGACCATCAGCAATTAAGAACATAATTACAGGCAACTCGTCTTCTATTAAGGCTATTGGTCCATGTTTCATCTCACCTGCAGCGAATCCTTCAGCATGGATATAACTTAACTCTTTAAGTTTAAGAGCTCCTTCTAATGCTAATGGATAAAGATAACCTCTACCTAAAAATATCACACTATTAGCATTTTTTATTGCCTGAGCAACTGTAATTATTTGGCTTTCTAATTCTAACATTTTAGAAATAGCTCGAGGTAGTTTGTTCAAATAAGAGACGTAACTTTCTATTTTAGGTGGTTTTAAATTATTAAATTTTTTACCTAGCGCAATCGCTATTAAAAATAAAATTACTAATTGCGATGTAAATGATTTAGTACTAGCTACACCAATCTCTGGTCCAACCTTAGTACGCAAACTATAATCAACTTCTCTATCAATAGTACTCCCCTCTACATTGACAATAGCATTTGTTTTTAGACCAAGTTTTTTTGCATATCTAAGAGCCATAAGAGTGTCTAAACTTTCACCAGACTGAGATATAACTAACATAGAGCTTTGTCCAAATATAGATGGCTCTCGATACCTATACTCTGAAGCAAGATCAACAATTACAGGAACATCTGCATTTTGTTCAATCCAATATTTACCTATCAAAGCTGCGTAATAACTTGTTCCAGCTGCACAAATAATTAAAGAACTTTTTTGACTAAAACCTAATTTATCTAGATCTATATCAATAGTTGATTTGGGATTTATAAATGAAGAGATAGTGTGAGGAATAACTGAAGGTTGTTCATAAATTTCTTTTTCCATGAAATGCTTATAACCACCCTTGGTGATTAAGCCTAATTCAGATTGAACATTAATTATTTTTCTATCAATTTTATTAGATTCATTATCAAAAATTTCAATGTTATTAACTTTAATTAATGCATAATCACCTTCTTCAAGATAAATTATTTTATTTGTTAAATGATTAATTGACTGAGCGTCAGATCCAACAAAATTTGATCCCTCACCTAATCCTATAGCCAAAGGTGAAGAATTTCTAGACACAAACAATTGATCAGGAAAATCTAAACAAATTGCAACAAATGCAAATGCACCTTTGATATCTTTTAGCACTAGCCTCCCTGCTTGCAGAAAGTCATGACCTTTTTTTAAATACTTGTTAAATAGATGAGGCAAAACTTCAGTATCGGTTTGACTTGTAAAAACATATCCTTCAGACTCTAATGTTTTCTTAATTGAAGCATAATTTTCTATAATACCATTATGAACTACAGCAACTCTATTTTCACTAGTTAATGGATGTGCATTTTTTATGTTAATATTGCCGTGAGTAGCCCATCTAGTATGACCTAAAGCTATAGAAGTGTCATAATACAAATTATCTTTAGCTAAATCATTGACTTTATTAATCAAGTTTACAAGTTTTCCTTCAGACTTAGCGACTTGAATTGATTTTTGATAAAAGGATGCGATGCCTGCAGAGTCATACCCTCTATATTCTAATTTTTTTAAACCCTCAAGGACAAGTGAACTTGCATTTTTTTTGCCTATAATACCGACAACACCACACATAACATATCCTCTAAATATAAAAAATTTCTTTGAATTTTTATTGTTAAACTTTTAAGCTTTATATTTTTAATCTTAAGTTATATAACATTTTTATGGATATATGTTCAATAATATTAAGTGCCGGTAAGGGAAATAGGATGTCTTCTGATAT